>JAMCWE010000101.1 GCA_023475265.1 Bacteroidota bacterium | reverse complement strand
TTTGTATTTGGCTTAAACATTTTTTCCCGGATTAGTGTAGAAATTTGTCATCAGGAATTTATTTAAATATTTACTTCTATAAAAATATTTTTATTAAATTATTATACCCTTTTTAGAGTGAACTCATTATATAAAATTCATTATCTCTGAATAAAAATGAAAGATGAATTTGTTGTCTTTGAAATGGAAGGCAGGAAGTTTGCTGTTTCTATTGCTTCTGTAGAACGGATTATTAATGCAATTGAAATTCTCCCTCTCCCGGGTGCCCCGGAAATTGTTATTGGTATTATAAATGTTGCCGGTAGAATAATCCCCGTATTTAATATCAGAAATCGATTCAATTTTCCTGATAGGGAAATTGCACTTGACGATAGAATTATAATTTTTCAAACAAAGAAACGTACAGTTGCACTTTTAGTAGGCAGTGAAGTCAATGTTATTGAGATATCTGAAGAAGATGTTATAAAATCTGATAATGTGCTGCCTGAATTAATCTATATATCCGGTGTTGTAAAACTTAAAAATGGATTATTACTTATTAATAACATGAATGAATTTCTTTCGTTAAAAGAAGAAGAAATGCTAAATAATGCGCTCTGTCATTGAATATTCAGGATAAAATGACAAAAATTTCTAAAGAATTGTTACTGAAGTTGAGTGATTTTGTTGCTATGCATATGGGATTATATTTTCCGGAGGAAAAATTACATGATTTAGAAATCGGTTTAGTTGCCGCAAAAAAAGAATTGAACTTTGAAGATACTCAGGATTGCATTGATTGGCTTATCTCCTCGTCATTAACAAGAGAACAAATCGAAATTCTTGCAAGCTATTTAACGATTGGTGAAACTTATTTCTTTCGAGATACTAAATATTTTGAAGTATTAGAAAAGAATATTCTGCCTCAAATTATTGAATCAAATAAAAATAAGGGAAAAAGAATTAGGATATGGAGTGCAGGATGTTGCACCGGCGAAGAACCTTATTCCATCGCTATACTCCTTCATAAAATACTCTCTGATATTCATGATTGGAATATCAAAATATTAGCTACCGATATAAATCCGGTATTTCTAAAAAAAGCGTCTTCCGGTATTTATTCAAATTGGTCATTTAGAAAAACTCCTTCAATATTTAAAGATAAATATTTTATAAAGCATGATGGTTTACATTTTAGAATTCTTCCTTCAATTAAAAAATTGATAAGTTTTTCATATCTCAATTTAGTAGAAGAAGGATATCCTTCTTTGAATAATGACATGAATGCTATGGATTTAATTCTATGTCGTAATGTTCTAATGTATTTTATTCCGGAATTGGCAAGAAAAGTAGCATTGAACTTACAGAAATCTTTGATCAAAGGAGGTTGGATTATTGTAAACCCTGTAGAATTTAATTTCCTTGATCAGACAGGCTTGATACCGGTCAATCTCAACGGTGTAATTCTTTATATGAAGGATTGCAACAATCCAATTTTGAATAATGAAATATTTAATCATGTTATTGAGGCTAAACCTAAAAAGGAAATTGAATTTTCCTTGCAGTTGCCTTTTGAGTTTGAATTTAACAAAATAAATAATATTCCGGAAATAAATGAGTTAAAAGAAAATTCATACATTATTATTGAAACTGAAAATCCCATCAACCGTGATTCTGATTGGCTCGTCGATGCTATAGATCTATTTAAAGCTGGTTTATATGATGAAGCGGAAACAAGACTATTAAAAAAATTTTCTACTGATAATTTAAATGCTGATGGTGCAATTTTACTTGCTCGTATTAATGCTAACCAGGGAAAATTATTTGAAGCATTTAATTGGTGTCAAAAAGCAATTCAATTAGATAAAACTAATCCTTCATATTATTACTTGCAGGCTATCATTCTTCAAGAACTTGGTAATATAGGTGAAGCAATTATTTATTTGGAAAAAACTCTTTTTCTAGATCAGAATTATGTAATGGCTCATTGGACGCTTAGTAAAATTCTAATCCAGGAAGGTAAATTAAAAGAATCTAAACGGCACAAACTGAATGCCGTTAATATTCTTAAAAAATACAATAACGACGCAATCCTTCCCGATTGTGAAGGCATTACCATTGCGCGTTTATTATTAATAATTAATCAATCTAATAATGGTAAAATTTTATGATACTTAAAAATGTAAAAAATAGGGAGAACAATAAGAATATTAAGATTGATTGGGAAGTAATTCGAAATAGTTTTGATTCACTTAACCGAATGATCGAAAATAATTGGGATTATTCATTAGAACAGAAAAAAAGAATATTAAATGAAAGAGCAAACAATTTATCAAAAGAATCCAAGTCATTGAAAAGTGATGAAATAATTATTGAAGTTATTGAATTTTTATTAGCTAATGAAAAATATGGTATTGAAACATCTTTTGTTAAAGAAGTGCTTCCTTTGAAAAACTTAACTCCGTTGCCCCTAGCTCCGCAATTTCTTCTAGGTATAACAAGCGTTAGAGGGGCAATTCTGCCTGTATTTGATCTAAAAAAGTTTTTTGATCTGCCAGATAAATCTTTAACAGACTTTAATAAATTAATTATTATTCATTCAGATGAAATAGATATTGGAATTCTTGCTGATTCAATTATTGATATAGCTATTATTGATGAAAGTGAAATTCAAACTACCTTACCGGTTCTATCCGGGATACAAGCAGACTTTCTAAAAGGTATAACTAAGAATTATTTAATTGTTCTTGATTGTTATAAAATTTTGCATGATAAAAGAATAATCGTACATGATGAATTATAGTACTATTGATATTTATATTTTAATAATCTTTTAAGAAGGGAGTTTAATTATTATGAATTGGATGCTTAATCTTTCTACGAGGGCAAAACTATTTTCCGGTTTCGGTTTATTGTTTTTGTTCTTAGCTGTAGTTGTAATGATTGGATATTTTGGAATTACTTCTGTTATCAAATCTCAAAAAATGATAGAAGAAATTTATCTTGCTAATATCTACGATATAAAAGAAATAAGATCTAATCAAAATGCAATTAGATCAAATATGCTGGAGATTTCACTAGTTAAAAATCTTGATAAGCAAAATCTACTTTTTTCTGATATTAACAATCGTTCTGCAAATGTAAATCTTTTAATGTCTAGTCTTTTAAGCCGTAATAAAAATGATGCTGAAATCATGAATTTGCTTAAAGATTTTAATAATCTCAAATCTGAATTTGATAATACGAGAACTGTTCAAGTGATCCCGCTTCTCCAATCTAATAAAAATGAAGAGGCACAAAAATTACTCACTGGCATTCAATCAGAACGAATGAAAAAATTAAGAACCTTTGCCGATAATCTCTCAAAAACTTTTGAAGATAGAGCTCATGTACAACTGTTTTCATCGGAAAGAACTGCAAATAGTGCAGTACAATTCTTTACAATTATTGGTTTAGTATCTTTATTCCTTTGTATTCTAATGGCAGTTTTTTTAGATAGAATTATTGCAAATCCAATTAAAGATATTTCTAGAGCGGCAGATAAAATTGCCCAGGGTGATCTTAAGGTAAAGCTTTCCTTAAATGGGAGGAAAGATGAAATAGGATTATTAATGCATTCATTCAGCAGTATGGTTGAAAACCTTCAACGCATTACCGGTGAGATATTAGATGGAGTTAATGTATTAAGCTCTTCTGCGAGTGAAATTCTTGCTTCTACTACCCAAGTAGCTTCCAGCGCGGCTGAATCAGCTACTGCGGTAAATGAAACTACTGTTACAATAGAAGAAGTTAAACAGACTGCACAGTTAACAAGCCAAAAAGCAAAGTATGTCTCCGATACGGCTCAAAAAACTGCTCAAATTTCTGTGAATGGGAAAAAATCTGTTGAGCTGTCTATTGAAGGTATGAACAATGTTCAATCTCAAATGGAAACTATCGCTGAAAATATTGTTCGCTTGAGTGAACAAAGCCAGGCAATTGGTGAAATTATTGTTACGGTTAGCGACCTTGCAGATCAATCTAATTTGCTTGCTGTAAATGCGGCAATAGAAGCCGCTAAAGCTGGCGAACAAGGAAAAGGATTCAATGTAGTTGCGCAGGAAATTAAGAATCTTTCTGATCAATCAAAACAAGCAGCTCATCAGGTAAAATCAATTTTAAGTGATATTCAAAAAGCTATGAATTCTGCTGTTCTATCTACTGAGCATGGTTCTAAAGCGGTTGAATTAGGGGTTAAACAATCATTGGAAACAGGTCAATCTATAAATGTTCTTTCTGATAGTATTTCTGAAGCCGCTCAGGCTGCTTTTCAGATTGCAGCTTCTAGTCAACAGCAATCTGTAGGAATGGATCAAGTTACGCTTGCAATGGAAAATATAAAACAGGCAAGTGTGCAAAATGTTGCTGGCACTAAGCAAGCCGAGTCTGCTGCTCAGAATTTACATGAACTAGGGAAAAAACTTAAAGAGTTGGTTTCTCACTTTAGCGTGTGAATAACTTAGCTGTTTAGAATAGTTTTTTTATTTATAAAATGTATAAAGGTAATTAAATGGGAAAAAGTGAAGAAGGTTTTCTTAAAAAGCTTATTGCTACTTTTAGAATTGAAGCTGATGAGCGAATTAAAAAAATAAATTCGAGTTTATTTCTTCTTGAAAAACAAACATCTTCCGTTAATGCTAAAGAATATATTGAAGATATTTTTCGTGAAGTTCATAGCTTAAAAGGCGCTTCGCGTTCTGTAAATCTTACTGATTTTGAAAAAATATGTCAATCACTTGAAAATGTTTTTGCTTCATTAAAAAGCGAAAAAATCAGTGTTAGCCCATCATTAATAAAATTGTTTTTTAATGCCTCGGATTTATTAAGCAAATTACTTTCCGAAACTACTGTAGATAAAAAAAACTCTGCCAGCATTCATATTTCTGAATTACTGAAAATTCTTGAAGATGTTTCTATGGGAAAATCAGAAATTGATTTTCAAAAACAAGAGGTAATAAATTCAAATGATATACAGGAATTTGAAGCCAATACGGAAATTTCTGAAACAGTGAGACTGTCTACTTCAAGGGTAAATAAAATATTCAATCAATCTGAGGAATTGATTACTTCAACTTCTTTTGCAAAACAACAAGTTGATGATTTAAAATCCATCAATACAGAAATTCTTTTATTTGAACGGCAAATTTCAAGTCTATTTTCTTCGTTGATTTCTAAAATTGATCATAGTACTTCTGATAAAAATATATTAAACTCTTTTTTGACAGGGTTTGAGAAGGCAGGATTTGACAATTCATATAAAAAAGAAATTTCACTTAACTTAAGTGAAAAAATTGAACAAATAAAAGTTTCCGTTAAAAGTATAGAAAGTAACTTAAACACTTTAATAAAAAAGTCTGAAGCCAATCTTTATAACTTGGATGCCAATGTAAATAATCTTCTTGATGATGTAAAAGATGCTCTTATGCTTCCTTTTTCTTCTTTGTCTGATCAATTGCGGAATATCGTTAGAAATTTATGTAATGAACAAGGTAAAGAAATTGAGTTTCAAATTAGCGGTACTTCTATTGAGGTAGATAGACGAATATTAGATGAAATGAAAGTTTCTTTAATGCATTTATTAAGAAATTGTGTCGATCATGGTATTGAAAATTCTGAAGATCGAATATTAAAAAATAAACGCTCAAAAGGAGTAATTACTTTATCTACTTCTTATAAAGATGAAAACAAATTTGAAATATTAATTTCTGACGATGGAGCTGGGATAAATCTTGAAAAAATAAAAATCGTTGCATTGAAACTGGGAATTGTTTCAAAAGATGATATTGGCAAAATAGATGAAAATAAATTATTAGCATTCATATTCCAATCAGGTTTTTCCACAAGCCCATTTATAACGGATATTTCAGGCAGAGGTTTAGGACTAGCCATTGTTCGTAATTCTGTCGAAAAGCTTAATGGATCTATTTCAATTGAAACTAAGCCTGATAAAGGTACAACTTTTAGAATAGTTCTTCCCGTAAAATTAGCGACATTCACCGGAATTCTAATTCGTACAAATAACCAAAAATTTATTTTCCCGGTTTCTTTTGTTGAAAGGGCATTAAGGATTGAAGTTGCCAATATATTTACTATAGAAAATAAAGAATCTATTTCCATTCAAGAAGACACAGTTCCGATTATTCGATTAAATGACGTGTTGGAATTATCCGGTAATAATATAGATAAGCAAATTAGCAAATATGCTTATTGTGTTATTATAAATTCTGATTGTAATCGAATGGCTTTCTTAGTTGACGAAATTGAAAACGAACAAGAAATTTTAGTTCGACATTTTACAAAACCTTTGGTCAAGCTCAAATATTTTATTGGCGCTGCTTTATTAGGTAATGATGAGTTAGTTCCGATATTTAACGTGCAAGATTTAATTAAATCTGCTTCACTAGGAAAACCTTCATATAAAGATTTAACAACTGATATTCCTATTGAAAAATCTAAGAGCTCCATTCTTCTGGTAGAAGATTCCATTACAGCGCGTGCATTACTCAAAAATATTTTGGAAACAGCAGGGTACCTTGTCACTACTGCAGTTGATGGAGTTGATGCATACACAAAGCTCAGAGAAAATGAATTCCAAATTGTTGTTTCAGATGTTGAAATGCCGCGGATGAATGGATTTGATCTTACAGCAAAAATTAGAGCTGATAAAAAATTATCGGAGGTACCTGTAGTTTTAGTAACTGCTCTGGAAAGAAGAGAGGATAAAGAAAAAGGCATAGACGTTGGTGCTAATGCCTACATTGTTAAGAGCAGTTTTGAGCAAAGTAATTTATTGGAAGTAATAAGTAGATTTATCTGATCGGCCATTTTATGATAAAATTATTAATAGTTGAAGATTCTCGCGTTATACAGGATTTCCTTTGTTTTATTTTTAGATCTGATCCTGAAATTCAAATAGTCGGTATAGCTGAAGATGGTTTAGAGGCAATTGAAAAAATAAAGCTTCTAAGACCTGATGTTGTTACAATGGATATTAATATGCCGAAAATGAATGGTATCTATGCAACAAAGGAAATAATGTCTTCCTATCCGTTACCCATAATTGTTGTAAGCGGAAGTAGAAGCAGCAAAGAATCAGTTAATTCTTTTGAATCAATAGAAGCAGGTGCCCTAGCAGTTTTACAAAGACCGGCCGGAATCGGACATCCGGATTTTGATTCTACTTCGAGAGAATTAATTAAAACTGTAAAAGCAATGTCTGAAGTGAAGGTAGTCAGAAGGTGGCATAACAAAAATAAACTTCAGTCAAAAACTCATAATGAAATCTTTAAGCCTGATGTAAAATCCGGCTTGGTAAGAATTATTGCAATTGGCGCTTCAACCGGTGGTCCTTCAGTTATACAAAATATTCTTAGTCACCTACCAATTAATTTTCGCTTTCCAATACTTATTGTTCAGCACATGTCTAATGGTTTTATCCCGGGCTTTGTTGATTGGCTTAATAAAAGTTCCATGATTCCGGTTCATGAACCGGTACATGAAGAATCAATCTTACCGGGGCATGTATATATAGCGCCTGATGACTTCCAAATGGGCGTTAACTCATCTGGCAAAATAATCCTTACAACGGATAATCTGGTTAACGGGCATAAACCTTCTATCTCTTATTTGTTTCAATCAATTGCCGATAATTATGGCCAAAATGCAATTGGAATATTACTAACCGGTATGGGTAAAGACGGCGCCAATGAATTAAAAATATTAAAAGATAAAAGTGTAGTTACTATTGCACAAGATGAAGAAAGCTCTGTTGTTTTTGGAATTCCCGGTGAAGCAGTAAGAATTAATGCTGCTGCTTATGTTTTACCGCCGGATAAAATAATTTCTTTACTGTCTGAAATAAATGTATGAAATCTTTAATTGATAAAAACATTCGTGAATATATTATTAAATATTATGGGGTAATAAAATCATGAAACCATCTCAGCATTTAAATAATCGCGGTATTGATATCCTTGTAGTAGAAGATAGTCCTACACAAGCGGAGGAAATTAAATTTATCCTAACCAATAAGCATTATTTTGTAAGAACTGTTGTAAATGGTAAGGAAGCATTATTACAAATAAAAAAACAGAAACCATTGATTGTTATTAGCGATATAATTATGCCTGAAATGAATGGCTACGACCTTTGCAGTTATATTAAAAAAAACGAAAAGTTTTCTGATATACCTGTACTTCTTTTAACTTCGCTGTCTGATCCTAAAGATATTATTCATGGTTTAGAGTGCGGTGCGGATAATTTCATAATTAAACCTTTTGATGAAAATTATCTCCTTTCACGAATTGATTACATAGTTGCTAATCAATATATACAAGAAAGAGAAAGATTAGAGGTTGGTGTTGAAATATTTTTTAGCGGTAAGAAATATTTTATTAACTCTCAAAAAAGACAAATTTTAGATTTACTTATTTCTACTTATGAAACTGCGGTCAAAAAAAACGAAGAATTACAAAAAACACAAATTGAATTAAGGGAGTTAAATGAAGGCCTTGAAAAAAGGGTTGAAGAGAGAACCTCTTTACTAAAAGAAGAAATACAAATTCGAAAATCTGCTGAAGAAAAAATATCCAGGCTAAACCGTGTTTATTCTCTTCTTAGTAATATTAACAGAACAATAGTACGAACTAAAAATATAGATGAGCTTTTCAGTGAAGCTTGCAGCGTTTCGGTTAACGTGGGTCAATATAATATGGTTTGGATAGGGTTAGTTGATGAAAATAATTCCAACATCAAGCCTGTTGCATGGAATGGGGATGCAAATGATTACATAGATGGATTAAAAATTTGTATTGATAAAAAAAATGGAGAGCTTGGTACTGTTGGTAAAGCTGTTACTGAAGGGCATTTTATTGTGTGTAATGATATTGAAAATGATGAGTCAATGAAACCTAGACGTTCAAAAGCTTTAAAGAAGAATTTCAAATCTGTAGCAAGTTTTCCTCTTAGTAATAACGGCAGTGTTATCGGGGCTATTTCTTTTTATTCACAGTATAAAAACTTTTTCGATAATAATGAAATAAATCTGTTGGATGAATTATCTTCCGATATATCATTTTCAATCTACTCTATCCAACAAGAACAATTAAAATTAAAAGCAGAAGAAGAACTTAAAAAAAGCGAATCGCGTTTACGTCAGATTTTGGAAAATGTTGATGCTGTATTTTATATGTTGTCCCCAAAGACTGGTCAGATTATTTATGTTAATTCTGCTTACGAAAGAATATGGGAACTACCAATTTCCACTATTAAAGAAAACCCTGAAGGATGGCTTGAAGTTGTACATAAAGACAATCGAAATTTAGCTGAAAAATTATTTGAACAGCAAACTGGGGAAATAGAATACAGAATTGTTTTACCCGATGGGAGAGTTAAATGGATTTGGGATAGGATATTTCCTATTTCCGATGAAAAAAATGAAATAATTTATATATGCGGAATGGCAGCGGACATAACTGATCGTAAAAATTCCGTTGAAAAAATTAAACTATTGGCTAACGCTTTGGAAAGTATAAATGAATGTGTAAGCATTACGGATTTAGATGATAACCTTACTTTTGTAAATAATGCATTCTGTAAAATTTATGGGTATGGGAGAGAAAATTTAATTGGGCAAAATATCAGCATCGTAAGATCTGAGAATAATCATTCTGAAGTAATTAAAGAAATTTTACCCAAGACCTTTGATGGAGGCTGGCAAGGTGAATTATTAAACAAAAGAATAAGTGGTGAAGAGTTCCCCATCTATTTATCAACGTCGGCTATTTTAAATGAAAAAGGAGAAACTACCGCTCTTATGGGCGTTAGTACCGACATAACCGACCGTAAAAAAGCTGAGCAAGATCTTATCGAAAGCGAGGAACGGTACCGTTCATTTGTAAATTCTATTCCTGACTTGGTTTTTATAAAAGATGGAAATCTTAATTATATAAATGTGAATAATGCTTTCGTAAAATTTTTAGGTAAAAATAATCCTAGTGAAGTTCTTGGACGGGATGATTCTGAATTATTATCCAATGTCCTTGCTTCGCAGTGTAAAGAAGGAGACTTAAAAGTTTTAGCCCAAAAGAAGCTAATAATAAATGAAGAATATAGTGACGGTAATTGCTTTGAGACAATTAAATTTCCTGTGCCGCTTTCTAATAATAATATTGGGGTAGGTGGTTTCATAAGAGATATTACCGATCGAAAGTCTGCCCAGGAAAAAATTATAAAATCTGAAGCAGAGTTCCGGTCTGTCTGGGATAATTCTTTCGATGCCATGCGGTTATGTAATAGCCAGGGTATTGTTCTAAAAGTTAATCAGGCTTTTTGCGATTTGATGAATAAATCAAAAAAGGAAATTGAAGGGCAGCCGTACAATATTTTTTATGAACCTGAGATTGAATTTGATCCGATTGAAAAATATAAAAATAAGTTTATTAATAGATCTATCAATCCTAAAATGGAAACGGAGATTAAGCTTTTTGATAAAAGAAGAATATGGGTTGAACTGACAAACTCTTTTATTGAAATTAAAGATCAGCCCATTATGTTGTTAAGTATCTTTAGAGATGTCAGTAAAAGGAAAGAATATGAAACTCAATTGGTTATTGCCAAAGAAAAAGCAGAGGAAGTGAACCAGTTAAAAAATAATTTTTTAGCAAATATGAGTCATGAACTAAGGACCCCGATGATCGGCATTCTGGGTTTTTCTGAAACCTTAATGGCTGAATTGGATAATGAAGTTTATAAAGATATGGCATCTACTATCTATTATAGTGGAAATAGATTATTAAATACGTTAAACATTTTGTTAGACCTTTCAAAGATTGAATCAAATCGAACTGATATTAAAAATCAAAACTTAAATATTGGAAATTCTGTTCTAACTCTTGCTAAATCATATTCTATACAAGCTGAAAAAAAAGGACTGTCCTTTATTATTTCAATCCTTGATGAGAAAGTTTCTGCTGAATTGGATAAAAAATTATTTACTCAAATCATAAATAATCTTTTAGATAATGCTGTTAAGTTTACACATAAGGGTGACATTAAAATTCAAGTCGATTCGGAAATTATTAACGATAATGTCTGGGCAGTTATTAAAATTATTGATTCCGGGATCGGTATTCCAAAAGAAAAACTTGAAACTATTTTTGAAGAGTTTAGGCAAGTAAGTGAAGGTTATAGTCGTTCTTATGAAGGAACCGGCTTAGGTCTTACTATAACCCGTAAATTAGTGGAACTGATGAATGGAAATATTTCTGTAGAGAGCGAGGTCGGAATAGGTTCTACTTTTATAGTTAGTTTTCTAGCGGTTGTAAATGATCCTAATTTTTCATCAAAAGTAATTAACAATTTTTCAAACAAAATATTAAAACCAAATATGAAAAGTAAAATTCTAATTGTTGAAAATGATAAAGTCAGTCTCGAATATATTAAAATGATATTAAAAAAATATTTTACTGTCGATACTGCCGAAAACGGTCAATCTGCCATAATAATGTCTTCATCAAATGAGTATTCACTAATTTTTATGGACATTGGTCTAGGCATTGGGATTAACGGAATGCAGACTGCTTCTGAAATTAGGAAGTTTCCTGGATACGAAAATAAACCTATTGTTGCAATTACTGCCTATGCAATGAAAGGTGATAAGGAATTATTTTTGTCTTCAGGCTGTTCTCATTATTTGTCTAAACCTTATACCAAAGATGACTTAATGAATTTAGTAATGAGTATTTTACAGGAAAAATATGCATGCTGAATTATTAACAATATAGATAAAGCTTTTGAATGTTCTAGCAGATAAAGTGATTGAAAAAGGATTTAGCTGGTGTCAGCATGATTCATTTTTTAGTCCAGCAATAGCTCGAGTGTATCTTTAATTCTATTGTAAAAATTAGACAAGAAACCGGAGAAGTTATGAATGTGGTCATTGCTAATGATACAGGAACATTCAGAGAAAAATTTGTGATGTCGCTATTATATGTGGATCAAATATCCTCAATTGGACAAGCATCAAATTATAATGTTGCAATAAATCTAATCGATAAAATACGTCCTGAAGTAGTTATTCTCGATATTTCTAAATTCATTGAAGAAGCATTAAAGATTTCATCATATGTAAAATCCGTAAATCCTGATACAATTGTATTTATGCTGGGCAATAGTTCTCAAAAAGAATTCAAAGACAAATGCGCATGTTTACACGCAGATTATTTCTTCGATAAGTTAGATGAGTATTATGATATGTTTGATACCTTGATGTCGAGAATTTATAAAATGAATCCGGTTATGTAATAGTATTCCGATAATTAAAAATCGAGAAACAAATAATTAAACTAATGCAAAGTATATTAAGGAAAAATGTAACAAGAAAAAGAGAGAGGTGTTTATGGGCATAGAACAACAATCTAAGAGGGTAACAGTACTGCCGATGAAAGAGAAAAAATATTTATGGGGAATAATTCTTGCTGGTGGCGATGGGAATAGGTTGCAAAATTATGTAGAAAGACTTTATGGTTACAACAGACCCAAGCAATATTGCACAATTGTGGGAACCCGTTCTCTTATAAAACATACACTCGATCGCGCGAAAATGTTGATTCCTTCAGAAAGATTGATGACGGTAGTTAATAGCTCTCATGAGGAATATGTTTCTGAAGAAATTGGTTATCAACTTCCGGAAACAATTATTGAACAACCATGTAACCGCGATACAGGTGCTGGAATACTCCTTCCGATGTTAAAAATTAATCATCTAGATTCCGAGGCAATTGTAACGATCTTTCCATCAGACCATTTTATTAAAGAGGAAGATCGTTTCATGGAGAATGTGTGGGAAGCAAACGTTTTTGTGCATAACCATCCTGATGCGATTGTTATGCTTGGCACAAAACCAGTCTGCATTGAAACGGGTTATGGTTGGATTGAAACCGGATACAGAGTTAAGAATAATAGCGATAAAGTGTTTCGACGTGTCAATAATTTCTGGGAAAAACCGGAGATTGAACAATTGGAAAGACTATTGATGAACGGATGCTTAATAAACACCTTTGTTTTAGTTGGCAGATGTGAAAGTTTTATTAAATACATTAAAGAATGTGTTCCTGACTTGTTTGAAGCTTTTAAACCAATAAGAATTAATATAGGTACATACCGGGAGAAGGTAATGATAAAGCGAATGTACCATGAAATGCCGGCTAAGAGTTTTTCTAAATTTGTTTTAAGTCGGATTCCCGAACACATATACGCTCTGGAAGTCACCGGCGTTTATTGGAGTGACTGGGGTGAAGAGCATCGCATTAGAAAAGATATTAACAGACACAACTTAAATAAGAAAGCGCCTCTACTAGCTGTTTCCAGTTTTTGTAAATAACCATAAAGTAAAAGATGTAGTTTATGGTTGATAATAAAAATATGCTCAAACAGCTTTCTCGGAATTTTGAAATTGAAAAGGAGTTATCCTTATTTACCGACATTAGATATTTTATTAATCGCCGGCCTATTTCCGCAACATTTTGAATAGACTAATCCAGCGCTGCGGAAATTGCCGGCACGATAATTCAAGCTAATTAACTTAACAGCCCGCTTTAACATTTGTAGATTTTACTTTAGCGAAAAAAAGGTGTCGCTGTTTTGACAATATCAAGAAATTGAATCATGATATCACAGTAATGATGTATATAAATTATTTAATCACCTTACGCAGAGTTTCTATTACCTTGAAGGTCACTGGCTTCAGACCTTCAAGGTAACTCAATTATTAGCAACTTCAAGGTATGGGTTCTCTTTGCGTAACTTCAATTAACATTTTAAAACAAATAAACGGCAGCCCTTATATTAAAAATAATTTGGAATTAGTTTATCACGAAAATTATGAATTATCAGCAATGCTCAAAGTTGAACTATAAAAAATTTTAGATCATTTCTTAAATAGAATTAAAGTCAATTACTATGAAAATATCTTCAAAGCTTTTTCTAGGAAATTCAATCTATGCTTTAATTGTAGTATTAATTTGCATGGGTGCAATTACTGCATTCGGCATTTTGAATAATTCTATAAAAGAAACTTCTTCAGGTACTTTGCAGATTTTTAAGACATTGGAAGAATTAAAATTTAATGGACTTAGAATAGTTTCTTCAACAGTTGAATTTGTATTGATTATTAACGAAGAGAATGGGAAGAAAAATCCAGAAGGCCAAAAGAAAACAGAAAAAGAGCTCGTTGAAATGGGTATTAACAACAGTTATAGTTCATTGGAAAAATATCTTATCTTAATCAAAAAATATTCTCCGGAAGATAGTGTCTATTATAAGCATATAAATGGTATACTCGTTAGGTTAATTAACGCTGGTTCGGAAATTATTAATTCAAAAGAATCAGGAGCCGGTAAATCTGAAATATTAAAAGAGAAAGAAATGTTCGAGAAAGACGAAGCTGACTTCCTTGCAGCAGTAGACGATGTATTAATTAAAAAAGAATCGGAGCGCAAGTCTAAAGAAGATGCCATAGAAGCTTCATTAAAAATGAGCAGAGATATAATTCTATACACTATCTTATTTTCATTTATTGTTATTTCTATAATCTGGTATATGTTAAAAAAATCAATTTCATTACCTATATCGAGACTAAGGGATGCTACGATTAAGCTTAGGGGAGGTAATTATGATTCTTCTGTAGTTGTAAGTACTAATGATGAAATAGGCGAGCTCTCTTATTCATTTAATAATATGGTTAATAAGCTGGGTGAAACCTTTGAAAATTTAAATCTTGAAATTAAAGAACGTAAGAAGGTAGAAATAGAGCTGCAGCAAAGCGAAAGTAGATTTCGTTCTTTAATAGAAAAAAGTTCTGAAGGAATTTGTTCAATTGAAAAAGATGGTAAAATGATTTATGCAAGCCCGGTAGGAAATAAAATTCTTGGTTACGAAAATGGTGGATTGACCGGGTTTATGATGTTTGAATTTATTCATCCCAGCGATTTGCAGCCTACATTAATTCAATTAAATAAAATACTTGAAAAACCTGGTTCAAGCATTTCTTATCAATTTAGGCTGAAGCATAAAGAAGGTCATTATATTTGGATTCGTGCCACAGCGACAAATCTTTTGGAACATCCGAATCTTAATGCGATTGTTGTCAATTACCATGATATTTCACTAAGGAAGGAAGCTGAAGATAAATTAATTGCCAGCGAAAAAAGATTTCGTGAGTTTGCCGATTTTCTTCCTCAGCTTGTATTCGAATATGATATTAAAGGTGCCTTTACTTTTGCAAACCGCGCCAGCTTTGAAGCTACCGGTTATACACCGGATGATATTAAAAAAGGATTTACAGTCTTTAATTTAATCGATCCGCTGCAGCACCAAATTGTGGTTGAGATGATGAAAAAAAGATTAAGTAAAGTTCCTTCCAACGGAACAGAATATAATATAATTCGCAAAGATGGTTCTTCTTTCCCGGCAATCGCCTATGCAAGTCTCGTTGAAGAAAATGGAGAAGTAAAAGGAATAAGAGGTATCGTTGTTGATATAACTGAACGGAAAAAATATGAATTAATCCTAAAGCAAAATGCGGCAAAACTAAAGTTGTTGAATGATATTGGAAGTAAAA
>JAMCWE010000031.1 GCA_023475265.1 Bacteroidota bacterium | reverse complement strand
AGTTAAATTTATTTAGCTCGTTATGCTGACAGTACGGAAGCGAGTATCATTGAGGAGCCCGGTGCGGTAATACTGCACGCCGGGATCTGTGTGGGGGATGTCTGGTAACAGGCATTCCTACCATAACTTAAAATCGGAAGATTCATTAAAGAAGAGAATCTTGTGAGAATTCCTAATGCAATTAAAATGCCGCCGCAAATATGTAATAACACAATATATTGAGCAGCCATGAATGCAATAACAGGAATTTGGTTGATATGATTTTCCCCACCTTGGATTTTTCTCTGGTTAAAACTATAGCTCGAAACAAAAATTTTTTTGTAAAATATCAACTCAAGTCAAAATCTTTATCTTTATGAATTTGAATATAATAATCAACCGATCTTTTGCCGGGTCCATAAAAAAAGAAAAATATTAGAAGAGCTAAAATCATAAATGAATAAACTAACTCTGAGTTGATAGCCAAAAAATCTTTGTGAATATCAATAAAAATTATTGAACCAAATAAAGCAGGTAATTCAAATAGAACAGCAATCCGGAAAAACAATCCGGCTATAATTAAAATTCCGCAAACTATATAACCGCCAATAACATAATGCGCAATTGCATAATGAATTACCCAGTATTCTTTTTGAGCGATCATATTCATCACTTCGTCATTATTTATAACGTAAGTAATTCCTTTAGCGATAAGAACAATGCCGAGAAGAACTCGTAAATAATCCAGCCATAAAGGATGATGTTGATCTGCCCAACTTTCAATTTTTTGAATAGAGTTCATATAACCTCCCCGCAAAATTATTTTGAGTGTCTAAATTTGCTTAGCTGATTAAACTTTATAAAACTTATAAAATTATTTTGAAAGTAAAAAGAGTGAAAAGGATAACTAACTTTTGCGTAATTAAAATGGCGATATTTTATAATTAAAAAAATATAAATGGAATGTGAAGCAAAGTCCAAATACCGTATAGAATAAATGTTTTCTTTTGTTCCTGCTTTGCTTGAAAAGCAAAATAAATGGCTTTAATTAATGTATTGCTCATCATCGAAATAATAATAGCTGAAACAACAATTGTTTCGATTGGTTGGAATCTGCTTACAAGCGAAAGTATAAAAGGATCGATATCTGTAACACCAACAATTGTTGATAAAAATAAAAGACCAATATCTCCAAGAAAATTTTTTACCAGTATTGTCATTGCAGATAGCAGCACAAATAATGCGGCAAAAATAATGGCCGGTTTTATTTCAAATGGATTTTGAAGAGTTGACACAGAATTTTCAGATGATTGAGGTCCCTTTGACTTAACCATAAATGAAAGTATAATTCCTATTGATGAAAGCAAAAGTAATTTCCACCAAAGCACCGAAATTATAGATTGATTTATTATCCATATGATAATTAAAATTCTAATATACATAACGCTGCTTGCAAGAATAGAAGCTTGAAGAGCATTTCCGCTTTGCGCAGAATCTTTTTTTGCAATTCTACCAACTGCAATTGAAACAGCCGTGCTTGAAACCATTCCGCCAAGTATTCCAGAAACCCAAAGTCCAACTTTATTGCCAAACCTTTTCATTAAAAAATATCCGACAAATCCAATTGAAGAAACCATTATTACAATTTGCCAGATATGAGTTGGATTTAAATTGAATTGAGTATAATCTTTATCAGGTAACGCAGGCAGAATTATTAATGTAACAAGCAAAAATTTTATTACGGCAAGAAACTCAGACTTATTCAGCTTTTCAACATACTTTTCTATTTCTGCTTTTTCGGAAAGTAGAAGAGTTGATATAATTCCAATTGCCATAGAAATCCAAACATCTGCAAGTAAAGCGAGCGCACCGATGATATAAGTTAAGAGAGCAGCAATTTCACTTGTGCCGCCGAATCGACCTTCCTTTTGTTTTGCGTTATACTCAACAAGAACAAGCGCACCAACAACCAGCAAACCAACTGCGATTGCAAAAGTTGCAGTTAAATGATAAAGCCATGCGCAGCCAAACCCGAAAAGACTGATTAAAGTGTAAGTCCGTACACCTGCGAAAAATTTACCTTTGCGTTCAACGCCGGCGCTTTCTCTTTCGAGACCAATGAGAAAACCTAATGCTAAAGCAATTATAAAACGAAGTTCAAATGTCCATTCGAATGAATTCATTAGACAATTATTTTATGTTGAAATTTTCCGCTTGAGTTATTCTTGGGAATTATTCAATACTAAAATATGGTAAGTATCTTGAATAAAGCAAAAATTTTTTAATAAAGAAAACTTACAGAAAATCTTACTTCGGCAGTTTTCCAAATAATTTATTTATAGTTCTATGAAACCGATGAAATGATTTTGTAGGTTCTGCAAACATTAAAATGCATTCGCCGTAAATAACATTCATGCCGTTGCTTTCGCAAAAATTAATTGCTTCTTTTGATTCAGATCCTTGTTGAAGCCAAATATTATTTATTCCGGCATTTAAAGCATCTCGGACAACTCTTTCAGCTTCATAAAAAGGAACTACGATTACAGCTCCATCAACTTTTTCAGGCAGCATATTCAAATTTGAAAAACATTCTTCATCATTTATTTTTTTCGCATGTGAATTGACCGGAAAAACTTTATAACCTTTAGTTCTTAATTCATTTATTACTGTGTTACCGAATTTTTTCCCGTTGCGGGAAACGCCAACTATTGCAAGCTTTTTTGATGAAAGAAATTCATCAATCATTTTTCTTTTTACCATTTTTTTACCCCGTTTAGTTTAATGAAATTTTGCATTAATATTTATTTCTTTAAAAACTGAATTGAAAGCTTTACTTAATTAAATTAGTTATTAATTGCAAAGCTTGCATTTGCTTTTCTAAAAATATTAAAAAGTTTCATTATTGAGTCCGCTCTAAAAAGCTAATTTTAAGTTGTGATACTATTTTAGTTTTGTTGTTGAAAAAACAGTTAATTTATTTTTTGATGGGCGACTATTTGTCTCCCAAAAATTGAGTGATAATTTTTTATT
>JAMCWE010000176.1 GCA_023475265.1 Bacteroidota bacterium | reverse complement strand
TTATTAGCGCGTCATAAAACTTTGGCATTGTCTTCTTATATAATTTATTACTTTTTTTTACTTTTTTAGTTATCATATAAATTTTGCTAACTTACCTAAACTTAGCAGCTAACGGCGTTGTGGCTAAGGCGCAGCCCAGAACTACAATGCCGAACTTGTTAATAATTTTTATAATTACAAAAAACTTTCATAGCACGACTACCTTGAATAAGAAACTTGAAACGGAATTACAAACTTTAAATTGCACAAATGCCGAGTGCGAAAACGCTGTCGCCTTGAGCCACTTGTTATATGGCATTAATTACTAATACCATTTTTTTAAAAACCTTCCGAACATAAAAAATGCTTTATCAATTCTTCTATTTTCATTGTTATGAAACTCATTAAAAAATTGAATGTAGGTATCAAAATAGAAGTTAATTTTTTCGTTGTCGTTTAATTCAGATAATTCAGCGACAGCATTATTCAAAATATAATTGCAAGCTCTATATGTATGCTGGTCAAATATTGGAAACAGATTGGGATTAATGCAATGTAACCAAAATAAATTCCATATCATTCTTCCATTTAGTTGAGCATAATAGTTCCTTCCTTGTTCTAAATTATTAAGCTCAGGAAGATTATCAAGTAAAGCGATATAATTATTTCTTACAGATTGTAATTTAGCTGTTGAGAGTCTCATTCCGTTTTTCCAATGGAATAAATTCAAAACACTATTTTCACTTAACGGTGGTTGAATGTTATGAACATAGAGATTTTCTAAAGAATACTGATATTTATTCGACCAAAAATTAATAAAAGTTTCTTGATCAGTTTCTGAAAAAGAATAAATTGATAAACTCATATTTACCTCGAATACTTTGCCATATAACTATTAATTATACCGAATTAGTATTCTACAATTCGGCGTTTATTTAAGAAAAAAATTCTCATCTATAATCTGCGTTCTTATTTTAAACTTCTGTAACTCCATAATACTCAACATGTTAATTACTCTGGCATTATTGCTCAAGCTGGTTTTTAAGAAAATAATTCTCATTTATCATCTTTAGTCCAAGGGACTCCTAACGCCAATTCCTCTATTTAGAACGTGCGTATATATCATGGTGGTCTTTACGGAATTATGTCCAAGTAGTTCCTGAACAGTCCTTATGTCGTATCCCGCTTGCAACAAATGTGTTGCGAAACTGTGTCTTAATGTATGAGGAGAAGCATGTTTAGTTATATCCGCCTTACGAACCGCTTCTTTAAATATTTTCTGAAACGTACTTTGATGCAAATGAACTCGTAAGTTCTTTTTGCTTTCTTTTACATAAACTAGACTCTTGGCGGGAAATATATATTGCCAGTTGAACTCTTTACTCGCATTTGGATATTTTCTATCAAGAGCGTACGGAAGCGGAACTTCTACATTTTTTTTCGCTCTATCCCTAATAAACAAATTTTTAACTCGTTGAATTTGTTGTTTCAATTCTGCAATAATTTTATCCGGTAGTATTGTAATCCTGTCTTTTTCTCCTTTACCATCTCTTACCGTAATTGTTCTGTAATCTAAATCTATATCTTGTACTCTCAGCCCTAAACATTCAGATAAACGCATTCCGCTGCCGTATAATAATTTCGAAATCAACAACGGAATCCCTTCTAAATGAGAGAGTACTTTATTTACTTCATCCTTTGATAAGACAAAGGGTAAATGCTTAACCCTGGAAACATGCTTTATATCCTCAATCCAGCCAACATCTTTATGAATTACTTTTTTGTATAAATATAGAATACCCTGCAATGCCTGATTCTGAGCCTGACCCGTGAGATAATTCCATTTATGTTCGTACATATCGGTTGTCATTCTACTAAAATATTTTTTTCCCATAATAAAACGTTTTTCTATCTCACGGGTTAAAAAGCAGAAACATGTCTACTGACCACAAGATAATTTAGAAAATTTTTTATTTCTTCACTGCTAAGTTTATCTGGGTGAGTCTTATTATTGAAGATTATGAATTGCTTAATCCACGAGGTGTAGCTTTCTTCGGTTTTGCGCGAATAATGATTGACTCTAAGTTCGGTTCGCACCAAATCTAGAAGCTTCGGTTTATTTTCCCCTTTAACCCTTTCCATAAAATGTTTTGTGTTCCTCCCGAATCCAACATAAGACAATCGGCTCAAACTTTCAACTATAAACTGGAGCTCTAAACGTTTCAACGTGCAAACTCTTAACTCGCAACCGGCAAACCCGCAACCCGACAACTTCTATCTAAAATCCAAAATTCAAAACTCAAAACTCAAAACTCAAAATTCAAAACTCAAAATTCAAAATTCAAAACTCAAAATTCAAAACTCAAAACTCAAAATTCAAAACTCAAAACTCAAAACTCAAAATTCAAAACTCAAAATTCAAAACTGCCAACTGCCAACTGTCCCATACTGTATTACCTTCTACATTGGTTTTCATCGTCTTTCTTATTTTATTTATAATCAAACTGTTGTATTGCGCTGGCTAATATTTTAATACTCAAAATTTTCCTTTATCCATTTCATAGTTCTGCATACTGATCTCGCATTCGCTCTACTTCCGTTCTGAATCCGTCTTGAAACCGTTTTAACCCGCATCAAACTCCGATGTAACTGCCAGTATCAAACTATCCCGCCGTTGTATTGCAGAAGTTGCCCGAGCATGCCGCGCCTTTACGGTTCATTTCTAAATTAGTTATATTTATTAAGGAAGAATTGATTTGGGTTAAATTGTATCCATTGGCGGCTAAGAAGAGAATAATTGTTATCGGCGGCAATGCTGCGGGTCCGGCTGCGGCTGCAAAGGCAAAGCGCACCGCGCCCGATGCAGATGTTACGATGATTGAAGCCGGGGAATTTATTTCCACTGGCACGTGCGAACTGCCCTATGTGCTCAGCGGTGAAATTAAGAATTATGAAAACGTGGTTTTTTACAGCGCGTCTTCGTTCGAAAGTGAAAAGGGAGTTAAAGTTTTAACCGGTCATCACGCCGAAA
>JAMCWE010000070.1 GCA_023475265.1 Bacteroidota bacterium | reverse complement strand
GAATGCGGCGGTCTTGAAAACCGTTAAGGATGTAAGTCCTTCCGGGGTTCGAATCCCTGACTCTCCGCCAAACTACGCTAAAGCTTCGTTTGACGGGCCAAATGTGGTACGTATATTTTCTAAATAGTCTTAGTCATAACTTTCTGTATGTTGGTTCTACCAACAATTTAGCACGACGATTGGAAGAACACAATAATGGGTTGTCTGTTTCTACAAAACATTACTTACCTTTTGAAATAGAAGCTTACATAGCCGTAAAGACCGAATCGAAAGCAAGAGAACTAGAGAAATATTTTAAGAGTGGTGCTGGTATTATTCCATCTACCACTATGAAAAGTAATTGCTTATCTATATTGAGAATTGCTATTTTTTCATTGATACCGGATAAATTTGAGAAGAACAATGTTAAAGTACAAATTTGGATTAGGCAGGAAAGTTGTCATTATAGTTTTGGGAGCCTTATTATTTTTTAGTGTATGCTTCGCTTTATTTGCTCAGTTAACTGGCTATAGAATGCTTGAGAAACAAGCTCAAGCAAAAGCCGATGGAATTGCGGAATTTGGGAAAGGTATCTTAGAGCATTTGATGGCTGAGAGCAAGCCGCATATATTAAAAAGAGTGTTAAAATCGGCAATAGTTTCCCCGCAAATAAGTGATGTTATGATATTAGATAAGGATGGTGTAATAGCTGTTCGTTCGACTAATAAGGACATCGGTAAAAAATTTAAGCTGGATAATATACCGGACGTAAGTGCAATCTCAAAGGAAAGTTTCTTCCCTGCTGTAGAAAATAAAAATCATTATCAATATGTAGTTAACCCGGTATTTAACAAACCTAAATGTTACTCCTGCCACGGAAGTTCAGAGAGAATTTTGGGCTATTACGTTGTTAAAGCTTCGATGGATGATCTTCTGAAAGTTGCAGAGGAACATCGTTCCTTAAATATTATTTTTACACTTCTAATCGTAATTGGCATAGGGATTACGATAATGTTAGCGCTTTATTATATTGTTATTAAACCTGTCAATAGATTAGAACGGCATATGAACAAAATTGGAGATGCAGTTAACCATTCTAAGACTTATGATGATACACAATTCTCCATGCTAAGTGAATCTAAAAGAAATGATGAAATTTCGGACCTTGAAAAAGCTTTTAATAAGTTGATAAACCGTTTAAATGAAAGTAAGGCAAAGCTGAGTGAGATGCACCAGAATCAGCTTGAGCAGGCGGATAGGATGTTTACAGTGGGAGAGATGGCAGCCAGCCTTGCTCATGAAATTAAGAATCCTATTTCAGGCGTAATTGGAGCGCTGCAGATTTTTGACTCTGAAACTCAAAGCGGTGATGCAAAGAAAGAAATTATTGGTGAGATGATGTCTTTGCTGCAAAGGGTGAATAATGCAGTGAATGATTTATTAAGCTACGCAAGACCCAAACCTCCGGTTTTTGAAACTATAGATGTAAAATCGCTTATCAATAAAACTTTATCACTTATCACTCCATTGCAGCCGGAGAAAAAAATAAATTACAATGTTGTACTTGGCGATGAATCGTTAGTTATATCTGCCGATTCCAACCAAATGCAGCAAGTATTGTTTAACCTGATGCTTAACGCTCTTCAAGCAATGAGTAATGAAGGTTCATTAAATGTTTTTGTGAAAAAGTCGGAACGATCCTTTGGAAAAGAAAATTCTGTTGAGATAGAAGTAATAGATAATGGAGCCGGTATAAAGCCGGAAACACTTCCATTTCTTTTCAAACCCTTCTTTACAACCAAACATAAAGGCACGGGCTTGGGTCTTGCTATCTCAAAAAGAATAATTGAACAACACAGCGGCAGCATCGAGATAACAAGCGAAGTTGGTAAGGGTACAAAAGTCAAAATTTCTTTACCCCTTGAGCAAAATAAGGTACAGCCATGAGATCGGAAACGATACTTGTTGTTGACGACGAAAAATTAATACGATGGTCGCTTAAGCAAAGTTTACAAAAAGAATCTTTTAATGTTTTGGAAGCGGAGACCGTTCAAGCAGCTTTAGACCGGGTTTCTGAATTCGAACCCGATTTAATTATTTTGGACCAGCGCCTGCCTGACGGAACCGGTATAGAATTTATTCAAAAGTTAAGAGAGATCTCTTTTGATAATCCTATCGTTATGTTGAGCGCTGTCGATACTTCAAATGTAGCGGTGCAAGCGATGAAGCTTGGGGCTTTCGATTATGTTACAAAGCCCGTTAACATTGATGAGCTTAAAATTGTAATTGAAAAAGCGATGGAGTCAATCCGCTTAAAAAGACAAATTGCTTTTTTGAGGGATGAGCAAAAGAAACAGTTCGGTAATCTTGCAATAATTGGAGATTCACCGGTGATGAAAAAATTGTTTAACATGATTTCCAAGATTGCTGCCAGCGATTCATCTACTGTGCTTGTTACAGGAGAAAGCGGCGTAGGAAAAGAATTGGTAGTTAGAACAATCCATGCACTGAGTGAAAGAAAAGATAAATGTTTTATGGCTGTTAACTGCGCTTCGCTTACCGAGTCATTAATCGAGAGCGAATTATTCGGTCATCAGAAAGGAGCTTTTACAGACGCTAAAAATCTAAAGAAAGGAATGTTCGAGCTTGCCGACGGCGGCACTATTTTTTTAGATGAAATTGGCGACATCTCTTCCAGCCTGCAAGTTAAACTGCTGAGAGTGCTGGATCAAAAATCGTTTAAGAGAGTAGGCGGTACATCAGAAATTTCAGTAGATGTAAGAATAATTACCGCAACCAATCAACCCCTTGAGAAGAAAGTTGAGGAAGGAAAATTTAGAGCTGATTTGTTCTACCGGCTTAATGTCGTTCATCTTTATGTACCGCCGTTAAGAGAAAGGGGGAATGATATTTTACTTTTAGTCCAGTATTTTCTTCAAGAATTCAATAAGACATTCCTTTCTTTAGATTTTTAGCGTCTGTAAAAGCTCCTTTCTGATGACCGAATAATTCGCTCTCGATTAATGACTCGGTAAGCGAAGCGCAGTTAAAGTACAA
>JAMCWE010000065.1 GCA_023475265.1 Bacteroidota bacterium | reverse complement strand
CGAACTATGCGGGTATTTTGTTCAACCCAAATAATGCTTCTATCTTTTTGAATAAACCTAAATTCTATCTTCGAATCGAGTGAACCCTTTGCAGTTTGTTCAAGATAATAATCAACAACTTGGCGTCGATCAATAGGAGCTACAACGCGGATAAAAGAATTTCCGTAGATATCTTGTGGTGAATAGCCGGAAATAGTAAAAAAGTTTGGACTACAATAAAGAAACTTGCCTTGTTGATTTGAAATATAGAACACATCGCTAATGTTTTCCACAAGGCTACGGAATTTATCTTCACTTTCACGAAGGGCATCTTCTGCGCGTTTACGCTCGGTGATATCTCGCGCAATTCCAAATATTCCATTTACATTTCCATTTTCAATTTGCGGAATGCTTCTAAAGTCGCCGATTAGGTAATCTCCCTTTTTAGAACGAATCCTTAGTTCATGAGGCGGAGGACATTTACCTTGCAGCAATTCATTAAATAATTCTTTCACTTTTTGTACATCGTCCGGATGAATAAGCGGTATAAATTGTTTTTCCAACCATTCATCAGATTTCCATCCCGTAAGTTTTTCAAAAGCCGGATTCAAAGAGGTAATAGTTCCATCAACGCCAAGACTATAAATCACATCCGGAGCGTTGTCAATAAACGTTCTCAAGCGCAGTTCGTTTTGCCGAATTGTCTCTTCGTTTCGTTTGCGAAGAGTTATATCGCGTGAGATGCCTAACACCGCCCTTACTCTTTCCGATTCATCTTTAAGTGGAGCGAGTGTTACGTTAATCCATATTTCACCGGTCCCCGGAAAAGTTACTTTATACTCAATATTCAATGAATTGCCGCTTGAGAAAACTTCTTGTATATCCTTCCTCCGTTCTTCCGCTATTGATGGTGGGAATACTTCGGTGAGGTTTTTACCGATGAGTTCTTCCGGGCGAACATTAAATCCTTTTGCGCCACATATATTTATATACTCAAGAGCTAAATTGCGGTTGAATATAAAAATTGCATCTTCAGCAGAATCTGCCAGCGCTCTGTAACGGGTTTCGCTTTCACGCAAAGACTTTTCAATTTCTTTTCTTTCTTCAATTTCAACTGTTAAAGCTGCTGTTCTTTCTTTTACCAGTTCTTCCAAATGCTCATGCAATTGGCATCGATCCAAAGCCGCGCCGATCTGGTTGCCAATTCCGTTAAGCACGGCTAAATCGTCGTCGCTGAACAATAATTTTTCTGTCCCCACTAAATTCAAAATGCCCATCACATTGTTAGCGCTTCTCAGGGGAATTGTAACATGTGAATGCAATCCGTAGGTTTCTCCTTTCGCTTTTTTTAGACGCTCACAATCCAGAATATTTATCGACTTATCAATTTCACCCGCAAGAACTTTACTCCGGCATAGGCAATCGCCTTCGAGTGCCATAGGAGATTGAAGAGCAGGCGGCAAACCACGAGAGCCAACAAGTTTAAAACGAGAATCATCTTTTGCATCGTTATGGCTTCCCGCAAGAATTGAAAACCAACCGGCACGTACATCCGGTAATTCCAATGCTCTATCCAGTACATGGTCTATAACTTCCTGCTGGGTCATTGCGCTATTCAATCCTTTAGCTATATGATAAATTCCGCGGAGAATTGAATTAGCCCGGTTAAGCTGTTGTTCGCGTATTTGAAGGTTGGCACATAAATCAACCGCTTGTTCATAGGTAGAGATCAATAAATCTAAAATTTGCTGCTTTTCTGCCGTGATGAAATGTCTGCTTCCTCCAAGATAAAGTTCAACGCCAACTTTAACTTTGCCGTTTGAGCGCAGTTTTCTATTCGTTAGAATATTATCAATCCGGAGAAGTAAGAGCCGCTCATCGTAAGGTTTTTTGATAAAGTTATCGGCGCCGCATTTTAACGCCTCAATTACATCTGCAGGACTGGATAAAGATGTAAGCAAAACTATTGGTGTATCTCTTATGGTCTCATCGGACCGAATTGCTTTGCATAGCTCATAACCGTTCATTTCAGGCATTACAATATCGCTGATAATAATTGCCGGGTGCGTGTTGCGAGCGGTCTCAAGAGCTCTGCTGCCGTTTAGAGCAGTAATTACTTTATACCCGTGCATTTCTATTAAGTGCTTCAGCTCTTCAAGCTGAGTCGGACTGTCTTCTACGAGAAGTATTTCAGACTTGTCAGACGGGTCTGACTTGTCGGATGAGTCTGAACCATTGGTTGATTCAATTTTTGCACTCACGGCGCTCCCCTGTCATAAATAATAAATAGTATTCTATTTCTTTTGATAAGTAATGCCAAAGGATCGGCATTTTGTCAACTTCAAAAATCATTGCAATCCTTGTCAATTTCTGAGAAAGACTATGATCTTGAACTTTATAATATCGATAAAGGAATAAAATATATTTTTTCGTGACGGAATTTCTTAGAGCAGAAATGTAGAAAGTGGAAGTAACCGGTTATCATAGCCAATCCTAACTTTACCTACCCGTAAAAAAATACATAAAATAAATGCAATATGTAACTGGAATAATAAGCAGTTCAACCTTGGTGCCCCACTGCCTGCCAATGTTGTCAGGTTAAGAATTATTGGGCTAAAGCCCTATTAGCTTTTACTTGTTCTAACCCCACGCTCTCGCCTCGTAAGCCGCAAGGCGAAGCGGGTAAGCGTGGGGTTACTAAATAATAGTTTTTGCGTAAGGTGACTTACTAAATTGACACAAACAGTTAATTCAACTTCTTTCCATTCTACCTTTCAAATACTATATTCGCAAAGTCTTAATGCGAAATAAATACTTATTATGTATTATCTAATTGTTCACCAAATAAAAAAATTGAGTAATAGATGCCTTTTTCCAAACGTGTAAATAAAATCGGCGTATCGCCGACAATGAGAATTGCCGCTCAAGCAAAAGAGATGCTTGCTAACGGTGAAGATTTAATAGATCTCTCTGTTGGCGAGCCGGATTTTCCTACGCCGCAAAACGTGAAGGATGCAGCGAAGCGGGCAATTGACAACAACGAAACAAAGTACACTG
>JAMCWE010000120.1 GCA_023475265.1 Bacteroidota bacterium | reverse complement strand
ATTCCCTACAACCTTCATGCTTGTAATTTTCGTTTGATCTTCTGAAAAGACAATTATGTAATCGTGATGATGTCTTTCCGATTCCGACGTGCAGATAGCGCACGGACAAAATCTTCTTAGGTCGGTCAAACTAATTTTCGATTCCGTATTATCGTCCCACTTCAAAAACAGAAAGTTCTTCTCTAAAATTTTTATTTCGGTCGGAAACATTCCTATAAAGTCTCGCCGGTCAATTTGAAGAGCGCTTCTTGATACTTTTTGCTCGTGTTCAAAATTACTTCATCCGGAAGTTTTGGTGCCGGCGGTTTCTTGTTAAAATTTATCGAGAGCAGATAATCGCGCACGTACTGCTTATCAAAACTGTTTTGCGTTTTCCCTTTTTGATATTCGTCCAATGGCCAGAAGCGTGACGAATCCGGCGTGAGAAGTTCGTCGATCAGAATTACTTTACCATTGTAGTAACCGAATTCCATTTTGGTATCGGCGATAATTATTCCTTTGCTAAGCGCGAACTCGGAAGCTTTCTTATAAATTTTCAGCGCAGCATTTTTAATTGTGTCGAAAGTTTCTTTGCCGACAATCGATGCCGCTTGCTCTTCCGTTATGTTCTCGGATCGACGAACTTCTCACGCTTTGGTTGACGGTGTGAAAATCGGCTCGGGAAGTTTCTCCGATTCAACCAAACCTTTCGGCAAATCGATTCCGCATATCTTGCCGGTCTTATTGTAATCGATCAAACCGGAACCGGTAATGTAGCCGCGTACGATGCATTCGATCGGTATCAACTCGGCTTTCTTAACCAGCATAGAACGGTCTTTCAATTCGGCAAGATACGGTTTGCATTCAGCCGGATAATCTTCCATGTTGAGCGATACGAGATGATTTGGAATTATGTCTTTGGTGTAGTCGAACCAGAATTTTGAAATTCTATTTAAAATTTTCCCTTTGTCGGGAATACCTTCGTTCATTATAACGTCAAATGCCGATAAGCGGTCGGTGGAAACGATTACGTAATGATCCCCCGCTTCGTAAACATCACGCACTTTCCCCCGCTTAAAAAGTTTAAGTGAAGAAAAATTTGTTGTTGTTAACGCATTGATGGGCATGTTTCCTCGTGAATTTTGAGGTTGAAATATAAAGAGAGGTTGCTAGGGATTCAACTAATTAGCCGCAAGCTTATCTATTAATTTTGGATTGGTATTACTTGATAAAATTCGAAATTACATTTTATCAGCAACAGCCATAATTAATTTATCAGTTTCATCTTTTGTATAGCCAATAAAAGCCTTCTCAATTTTTCCACTTTTGTTAACTAGTATGAAAACAGGAACTCCTAAAATTTTATAATTAGCCACGGTTGTCTTGTCAGAAATTAGGAATTCATAATTCATTTGATTTACATCTTTATATTGTTTCAATCTTTCTATGTTATCAGAAAATGATTCAATGCTTACAACCCGAAATCCCTTGTCTTTGTATTCACTTGTGAATTTATTCAAGAAAGGTATAGCTAAATGGCAGTATCCACATCCAGTACCGGTAAATTCAATTAGAAGATTTTTCCCCTTGTAATCGAAAATGCTAATACTTTTCCCTTCAATGTTTTTTAATATCCAGTTTGGAGCTTCTTTTCCTTCTAGAACAGTTGTCGTTATTTCCTGCCCTTTCTTATCTTTTATATTAAATCCTTCTGGCATATATATGCCTATTTGTTTTTCAATTATTTCTGTACTATCAGAATTTGTTAAACTTATTATTTCTTCATAACTGGTTTGATGTGGAAGTTGACGCTTAAGTTTATATGGCATAAAATCTCTTTTGACCCACAAGAAGTATTTTGAAACCGCTTTTGCTTTAGGATAAATTACTGGGGTTTTATCAAGCTCAACCAGTTTATTAATAAAAGTAAAACTAAATTTTATTGAGTCGGTGTATTCATTAACTTGACAAAGTACGCTGTCCTTATTTTCAATGATATATTTCAATAGTCCTTTCACTTTTATGAAGAAAGGAGTGTTTATCGTTGGTCGCCCTTTGTTAAGAGTATCAATACTAATACTTTTCTTATTCCAATCGTACCTTGAGATAATACTATTGTAATAACTCAAATAAATTTTTGTTGTATCGTCTAAGTAAAGTAGAAATCTAGCCCCAATAATTGCGTCATTAGGTTCATTTATTATTTTATTGTATGATATATACTGGTGCATTATAACAGAATCATAAGGAGCACTTGAACCACTTTTGCTTTGATATTTAACACAGTTTAGAAGATTTATTTTATATAATGTCTTATGTAATAACGTATCGATTGACTGTGAATGTACATTTGCTATTAAAAAGAAAAATAAAACAGTTGACAGCCTCAATAGTTTCATAATAATATTTCCCTCTTTTGTTATGCACATAACGGCTTATGGCTAAGGTGCAACCCCAAACTACAATGCCGAACTTGTTAATAATTATTTACCTACTAAAAACTTTCATAACACGACTACCTTGAACAAGAAACTTACCCTTACCACTCCCATTCTTCCTTATCCCATTTCGATTGATTGAGTGCTGCACTGCCATCTAATAAAATATCGTCTTTATTTTTTCCCATCTTCTTGAACGCCGTGTCCCAAGATTCTCTGTTTGTTGAAATTGGTTTAATGATTATTTGACCATCACTAACTTCAAGTTCAACTTCACTTTTAAGACCGCTTTCATGAATGATTGATTTTGGTATTCGTATTCCTCGGGAGTTACCAATTTTTATCACTTTCGTTTTCATTTTAACATTTTCTTATTATCTCGTAGTATAACAGTAATTACATTTGCATTAATGTGCAAGTATTCGGCAAGTAGTCAACCTCTTGCATGTTTTTAAAATCTAACAGCTAATGACTAAATACTAATTACTTCTTTTTGAAATAGTAGTCGTCAACCTTTTTCATCAACGATTTCTTTTCGTTATCAGTTAAGAAGCTTGCGGCGAACGAATTTTTCGCGATCTGGTAAATGTCTTCGTTAGAAAGATTCAGCGCTCGTGTTACCGCAGAATAATTATCGTTGATGTATCCGCCGAAGTACGCCGGATCATCGGAATTGACCGTGACCATCAAACCTTTCTGCATCATTTTCTTCAATGGGTGGTATTTCATCTCTTTAACAACTTTCAATTTCAGATTCGAGAGCGGGCAGACGGTTAACGGCGTTTTCATTTTGCTAAGCTCCGCTACAAGCAAATCGTCATTCAAAGAATTGTTGCCGTGATCAATTCTTGAAACCTTGAGATGATTGATCGCTTCCCACACATATTCCGCCGGACCTTCTTCCCCGGCGTGCGCAACGGTGATGAATCCTTTTGCTTTAGCTAGCTCGAAAACTTCTTTGAACTTTGAGGGAGGATTTCCAACCTCAGCAGAATCAAGTCCGACTGCGGTAATCCAATCTTTGAAAGGAAGAGCAAGTTCCAAAACTTTCATCGCTGATTCGGCGCTGAGGTCACGCAAGAAACACATTATAAGTTTGCAAGAAATTCCGAATTTCTTTTTCGCGTCTTCTATCGCGTTGTGTATTCCGGTGATAACTGTATTGAACTCGATGCCCCGGTTGGTGTGCGTCTGCGGATCAAAAAATATTTCGGCGTGAACAACATTTTCGTGATGAGCTTTCTCGAAATATGCCCAGGTCATATCATAAAAATCTTGTTCGTGCCTCAGTACATTTGCGCCGTCGTAATAGATATTGAGAAATTCTTGGAGGTTGTTGAAATCGTAAGCATTCTTTAACTCTTGCACCGATTTATATTTTATCTCAACGTTATTCCTTTTTGCAATCTTGAACATGAGTTCCGGCTCAAGCGTGCCTTCGATGTGAAGATGCAATTCCGCTTTCGGAATTCCCTTGATGAAATCTTCGATGGAATTTTTTTGATTCATGCCGCTCTTCCAGAATTGATGAATGCTTATTCTACTTTGCTAAAGTATAAAAATTTGAACTAAATAGAAGAGCCAAATACGAAATGACCGTCGATCATTTCTCGTTGATTAGATATAGCAGATTATCTTCCACTTTGTAAATCATCGGCGCAACGGTAATCTTGGGATATCTTAACCGCAGCCGTTTTGCTTCGCCGGTTACAAAATCAATTTCGTTCCCAATTTCAAACATCGGGGCGAAGTGCATAAAATGTTCTTCCGCCCATTCTCTATCCCACCCGGCTTTGTCAACAAGTCCGTTGATAAATTCGTCCTTGCGCGAAATGAGATTTACCATTCCGCAATTGTTGTGTCCAATCAGAGCGATGTGCTGAATGTTGCCGACAGCAATTGCGTAAGAAACTTTGAACTCGCTGTATCTTAAATTCGCGCCGCCGGTTCTGACGATAAATGCAAAGTTATCCGGTATATGCAGATGCTTCCGGTTATCCATACACATTCCGATCAGCATTTGCGCTTGCGCGTATGTATCCGGCAGACGCTTCAGGTTATGATATTCCAGCAATAATCCAATCGGAGTATTCCGGTACTCCGGAAATATATCTTCGCTGGTTGAAATATTTATTAGTCTCTTCATTCGCGCACTTTCTATTGTGTGAGGCAAAAATACAAAGTCTCTTCATAAACGAACAACGATTTTTAATTCGTGCTGAATTGGAAGGATTCACCTCATTGTAGGCAAAATCAATTTCTTGAGTGGAGTGAGCAGCATTCTTTTCTACTTTTTTTATTGACCGTTTGTTTAATTCCATTTATCTTTTCATTGGTTTAGCTAAACTATTTCACTTAATAGAGAATTCCCCATTCGAGATTAAACCATTCCATTCTTGTTATGATTTTCAAAAAATGTTTAATGGAGGTTGCAATGAAAAAAGTTTCTTTTCTAATTGTTTCATTATTCCTCGCTTCACTTCTTATCTTGAGTTGCGATAGTTCTCAAACTGAATTAACGCAGCCCAACGATTCAAACTCCTCTCTAAACAAATCTATGGCAGTTACAAGCACAGGGTGTGCAACAATACAATCCGGGACCCTGCTTACTTCTGATGGAACGGTAATCAAACCCGGATATGATAAATGGGGATACAACTACCAGGCACACATCTTCAACGGGTATTATTGTGACGCTTATAGAAACGCAGATTGGTGCCAAGACTATAAGGATGTCAAATTAGAAATGAAATGGAATGATGCATGGCTCTCAAATCAAGATTGTGACGGTGACGGATTGTTAGATAGACATCTTGGATTTGCGAGTTACCGAGGTTCGGGCGCGTGGACTACAAACCATATGTCCGGCACATACACAATGAATGGCAAGAAGTGCATGTGGACATATTTTGTTAAGATAATAGCGGTTCCTCTTGATGCAAATAAGGTCGGCGGTGTATGGTACAATGCAGATGGAACTGAGATAGGCCCGGATATCTGGGGCCAGTTCGCTATAGTTCAGGAAGTGTATAATGACCCGTGCGGCGGTGCACATGGAAAATTATATGTAAGCCCTGATCATCCCGGATTAGGTGGCTGGTAATATTTAAAGGGGAAATAAGGAAACTTACTTCCCCTTTTCTCTCAGCTCTTTAATCTGTTCCTTAATTTTCCTCACCTCTTCTTTGTCCGCTCCATATTCCTTGATCGTTGTGAGGTATTTCTCCAACTCATCAGCTGCTTCGCCATATCTGCCTATCGCTTCAAGGCAGCGCTCAACATCGAGATGAACTGTATAAACCCAAACATCCATATCATCGTTCGTCTGACCGATACGCAACACTTCCCGGTAGTGTATCACCGCGTCTGATAACTTCTGGAATCTTTCATAGAGTTTGGCAATCTCGAGGTGTGCCTCGCGGTCGTCGTGATTCAGTTTAATCAATCTGGTGAGTAGCGGCATGGCTTCTTTGGCGCGGGAATCGGTAACCGGCGTTTCAGCAGCAAAGAGTAATTCACTGCAGAGTTCCCAGAGTGTGAGATTATTATCCGGAGCGAGCCGCACACCGAGCCGGGCTTCTTCAAGTCCCGCAGACCACTGATGCTTTGCACGGTATGCCTGAGCTTTTCCGACATGGGCTTCTGGGCAAGTTGGGTCGACAGCTAATGAAAGCTGGAAAAACGAGTCAGCCTGAGCAATGTTGTTGGATCCAAGTGATATCATTCCAAGATATGCAAGAGCAGGCGCATGGCGAGGATTGGTATTCACAATCTTGATAAATTCTAGTTTCGCTTGTTCTAAAGCTTCACCGCTGTCATCGTGTTCGTAAAAGAGACCGACCGCGTTCTTATATTGAGCATTGCGGAGTGAATCCGTGGAGGATGGTGATGTAGCCGATTGGCTTCGGCATAGCAAGGGAAAGAAGAGAAAGAAACCGCAGTACATTATAATTACACCAAAATAGCGCATAATAACACGAAACGATTCTTAACATATAAGTTAATCAAAAATAATATATCAAAACCTTCTTGCAAACTCAAAGTGTGATGCATCTGTAACTGTTTACCTTTTCGTCCGATGCAACAATTCCTTTTAAAAACAAGAAAGCGAGAATCTCTTCTCGCTTTCATTGTGGGCAGAGACGGAATCGAACCGCCGACACAAGGATTTTCAGTCCTTTGAAGCGCCTTCTACTACAATCACTTACGAACTTTTGACTCGTCTTTTGATGACAACAATTTAGCTTTTTAAAGAACATTATGATTTAAAATAGTTACTACTTAATTGTTACTTTGTTGATACAATAAAAATTTTTCTATGTAAATTAAATAAACTTGACTTTCTTACCTTCATAGATAATCTGTTTAACATAAGGGATTTGTTTGAAACATAAATCCTCTCTATAGTCTGCACAATCACATCTAATAATTCATGTATAAGTACACGATTAACAAACTATAATGCGTTAGAATAATCATTTTTTTGCCACACCACTTAAGATTGCAATGCAGCTTTGCAAAACAAACGCCAATAATTTTACAAATATTTTTTTTTACAACCTACTTAAAAGAGCAACTAACTTTTACAAAGCAACTTCATAATTACACAACCGCCATATTGAAAAACGGCGTCCGCATGATTGGCGGGATAGTTTGCATTTAGTACTAATATGCACCAAGTATTTTTATACCGTGTGAAAAAATATCTGATAAATATTCAGCTTTTCGTTTTTCAAAACCATTTGCAATTAATAATCTCAATAATTCATCCGGATACAGATTTACTTTTTTGGAATAGCAATGTCTAATGAAAATGTAAAATCTTTTCCAATCCAATGGATGTAACATATTTTTGTTAGTAGCATGAACAAATATCTTAAAAAGATCATTCGCTAAACGAGGTAACTTTTTTTCAAGGGAATCCTTTGATTGAATCGATAATCTTCTTCTAACGCAATAATTTTTATTATAATCATTAATCAATGGATTCAGAATTCGCTTTGCTTCTTCGACATACAAATCATAAGTAACTGGTTGCAATTTCCAAGTTGGTGCTTTAATCTCGACTTGAACTATATTCTCTTTATCTGAAACAGAAAATATTTGAGCGATTATATCTTGATTACCATTCTGTTCAATCGGCATAATTTCTAAATAATCTGTGTCTGGAATTATAGAATCTTTTTCGTAAACCGATTTATACAGATGAGACTCTCTTCTCACAATATTGTACAGTCTCTTGATAAATGATTTCGAGTCACAATCCGTATTAATAATAATATCTGGTAATAATTCTTCCATTATCAAAGTAAACTAACGACGTGGCAACTAAACTGCTGCCAAAAGATTTATGCTGCCAATATTTTGTTTTACTGATTATGTTATTTATTTACTTCTAAAACTTCTTTCACAACCAAGTTATACTGCAAAAAAACGACCGACTATAGCGGTCGCTTTGGGTTGCTGGTTATAAGCGTTTTATATAAGAATCATTCATCTTTATTTTTTCAATATTTCTAAAATTTGTTCAAAGCGAGATCTTGTTCTTTGTAACAATTCTCCAAAGCTCCATAAATATAGTCCACCTTTTTCTAATTTTAATTTGCTTGCCATTACTTCTTGTGAATATTCTCTTCCCATTATGAAAGTTTCAAAACTTAGATTTGGACGGTGGGCTTTAATAATACTTTCATAAGTTAATGCTTGTGTTATATGTTCCATTTTAATTTTTACTTTTGGTCGTTTGAACTCCATAATAACTGCTTGTTTGCCATCGTCCCTCGAACGACATACCAAATCAGGTCTTTCGTTTTGGTTTTTTTTGTAAAGCTTATCATAATGATTTTCTAATAGTTTTTTTAATGGTTTATCACTTGTCCATAATTCTAAACCCTCTCGTACTAGCCAGAGATTTCCTTCAATTAGCTTATGAACCTCTACTTCAAGAGTTTTTTCACTATCAATCAATTCCTCAAGCTTTTTTATTATGTCAATTTGCTCTTTTATTATCTCAGTAACATTGTTCATCTGTTTCAATCCCCACTCATTTATTAGTGAGGTTAATTTTTCGACATCATTTATCTCAGCGGCAATAATAGAATTCATTAATTCTCTAAGTACATTCGAATCAAAGTAACGGATTATCCAATCGACTAGTTCATTTACTTCATCATCACTTGCGGTTTTAAGTTTTTGTACAACACCTTCAATTACTCTTTTGGCTTTTGCTCTAATATGGGGAGGAAGTTTAGATAATTTATCTTGAATATGAGGGACTTCGATAAGTTCCTTTGTTCTTTTACCTTCCGCTTTTTTTTCGATACCATCTACTATTTGTTGAAGAAATTCTTGTAAATACAAACTGAATATCTGAACTTCTTCAATTTCTTCCAGAAAATTATCTCTACTTGTATTTATATAGTCATCAAGAAAATCTGCATTAACTTCACCAACTATTTTTTCAGCAGAAAAGGAAAAATGGCTACGCTTTTCAATCCCAAAAAGACTTGGTTCTGTAACAACTCTTTTCCTTACTCTAACAACAAGACCGGGATTTTTTTGACGAGTTTCAGCAATTATATAATAACCAGTTATCTTGCCAATTCCTTCAAAAGTATATTTAATCTGAAATTTATCACCCTTGATATCTTCTGCTGAACAAGGAATATTGTTAACTTTTACAGTAAAGTCTCGGATTATTGGTAAGGTTTTAAATAAGTGCTCACGTAATTGATTTGAGTCCACAGGTTTTAACTGTTCAGACAAATTAGAAAGAATTAAAGTTGTCCCTTTTTTCTTTTTGGTCTTTGTCGACACAATTTCAATCTTACATTCAGAGAGTGTTTTAAAATTCTCAAATATATCTTTATCAAGCTCTAGAACTGATTCTACACCATCTTTTATAGAAATGATTTTAATGGTATTAGCCACACCAAAACCAGCTAGTTTACCAATACCTTTGTTTCCAATGACTGGTCGTTTTTTACCTGGGGATGTATCGGTTCCATTGATGGTTCTTCTATTATATCCTATGAATAAGTATTTATCACGGATATCTTCCGGTGACATCCCAATCCCATCATCTTCAATGATAATTTGTTTATCCTTTTCGAAAGATTCAGGTAATGCTATTCTAATATTTTCAGCATCAGCATCATAACAATTGCTACAAAGTTCTGCTAAGCATTTCTTTAAACTTGTATAGGCAGATACTCCCAAGTGCTCTAATATTCTTGGAGAAATTTTAAAATTTACTTCCATCAGATACATTCCAAATATTTTGTGATTAAGGAATACTACGCTTATAACGGTGTGGTTTTCACCCGTCTGCTCGAGCAACAATGACGCAATGAAAAACCACTTCCAATAATATTAACTAATTTATTTATTAGAACAATGTCGCTTACAATGCTTACCTTTTCACCAAAACCGATAAACTGAACTATGCCGCTTTGAAAATGCGGACGGCGGGAAAGCTGGTTGGGCGATTGTTATTAGTTATTATTCAATCCGTGAACTCGTGTTCCAAAATTTTTCTTCATTTCAATTTCAACATCAAGTATTCTATCTTTATGAATACTTGTAAGAGTTTCCCACAGAATACAAAATTGAAAGTTGTTGTAATCCTTGTTTGCCAAACTAACATTACCATCCTTTTTTGTTACATAGTTCATCCATCTTCCCCAAAATCCATTTTCACCGTATGCAGAGCCGATATATTGTTCTCCGCTCAATACATCTTGAATTAAATATACACCAGCTCTATTAGATAAATATGAATACCATCCTTGGTTATCAATCGGAAATTCAAATAGCTTTTTCAACTTTCTATATTCAAGCCGTATTTTGTAGTAATCGGTAGGTAAGGAACCAATTGAATTGTCATCACCTGGCCTTAGCGAATGAACCTCATATTTATTTTCTTCAATCCACCTTCCATAGTTTGCAGAGGGATTTGTCCAAATAATATACAACCGATTTTGAAACTCAGATAAAAAACTTATCGATTGCATATTAGGAAACATATATCGATCTCTTTTCTTTTTTTGTCTGCCAATTACCGTATCCTTTTTTGATTTACCAAGTTTATAACAACCAAGAAACCTTGCAATTTTACCTTCATACCAAAACGATAGAATATATTGCGTCCCAACAAAAAAATTGTTCCAATGTTCCATCTGGAATTTTTCAAATTCTTCCAGATTATACTTAGGATTAATATCTAACCTCTTTGGATCAATTTTATGAAACATCAATTTGGTATTTCTCTTTGTCCCACTTATTATCATATTATTTGGTTTATTACTTTGTAAGTCTAACAACTGTTTAATTGTTATCATTTTATCCAATTCTTATTCGCCTAACGTAGTTGCCGCTAAGCGGCGCCCCAGAAATGGAAAGCCAAATAACAACAACTACTTTTTATTTAAAAAATGTATCTTAGAACACAATACCTAAAAGAGCACCTTTACTTTGTTTACCACACACAATAATTAGAATAAAGCCGCAATACAAAATGGCGTCCGCCTTAATTGGCTTGTTATGTGCGTTTTAATTTTTTAATAATGAAATACTACAACATTCATCGAATAAAGTCCTTCATCAATTTTTGAAAAACCTAATCTGATTTCATTATTCAATTTTATTTCTAACATAAGATATTGTAAACAAATCGAGAACTGTTCAGTTTAATTTATATTTATATCTATATTTAATTCAGTAAGATACTTTTGAAATCCAGTTGGTTTTGATCTGTCCAAGATCACGTTTTCGAGCACATTTTTCTTTGTCATAAACTTCATACAAAGCGAATAGAAATCTTTTATTTCGTTTTCGTTAAATAAAACTTCTGCAGTGAGTGAACCAAATTTATCCACTGTTTCCCCTGTTAGTATATACAATTCTCCGTTAGTAAGTTTAATTGCAAAAAAACCAGCGATCTTCGTTAGTTCGCTGTTCGTTGAGTCATTTATTATATAGTGTATCGCAATATCTCTCTTGGCTTCATCACCATAATAATCTTTCAATAATTTAATAAAACCTTCAAATTGTGGTACATCATCTTTCTTGGGTTCAACAAAGGTATCACCATATATTGCCTCTGAAAGTTTTTTAGGAATAATACAAAGTCTTCGGGTTTTAATTCCCATGTCAACCATTTTTTTCAAGGTTTCAGTCCATGCTCCTTCATAACCGTCATCATTAACCCATTCATCTGGTGCAAAACTTGTCATTGCCCAAATTTCACCACTAAAATTTTTTCCATTTAATTTCTTGTCATTAATTAGCAAATGAGCTAAATAATCTAGTTCTTCATAATATTCACGAGGTTTTAAGCAACCAGAACGTTGATTATCAACAGCATGTTTTATCAGTGAGTTGACTTCCTCCATTCGTCTAAGAGAAAAACGCAAAATCCTTTTGTTTTGGGATAAAAAAACCCGTTCAAGAATAGGATTAATATGATTAATCATTCCAGTTAATGCATGAAGTTTTTCTTCAATATCTTGTGAAGATTTTTCACTTTTATTTTGACCAACAGTTAATGAAACTTGAAGAAGGATAAGAGGAACTATTAAACCAAACCCTAGTACAGACAGTTTGGTCGTTTCATCTAATTGTCCAGAACCCGCTCCTGTTGGAAAAAGCAAAGATATTAGTATTGCAACTAAAGGAAATATAATTTGTACGCTTAGTATAACAATATCTATTAGATGCCATTTTTTACTAGTAGTCTTCTTCATATAATTTTATTTCCCAATTCATTATATATAAGTGAACGATTTCGAAAATATTAGTTGCCGATACCATAAGTATCATTAAATTCAAACTGTGATAACGGGTCAGAACATAGATAACCACCATCTGCCACAATTGTTGTCCCGTTCACAAAACTTGCCTCCTTAGAAAAGAGAAAATAAACCACATTCGCTATTTCTTCATCTGTTCCCAAACGACCGAGAGGTGTCATACTTCTCGATTTGTTGAAAATTTCATCTGTATCCATCTCTCCTCCAATCCACCCGGCAGGTAATGCATTAATTCGGATATTTCTCTTACCCAGGTTATTTGCTAAAGTTTTTACAAGATTGTGAATTGCTGCTTTGGTGGCAGCATAAGCCGAAGCACCATATGAACCTCGGAATCCTTCTGTGCTCGTAACTATCACAATTGAGCTACCAGAATTCATTTTATTTTTCAATTCATGCACCAAATAATTTGGGGCAGTTAAATTGATTGCAATACTTTTATCCCAAATATTATGGTCGAACATTTCAGGATTTTCCATTTCAAAAAAGAACTGTGCATAAATAAGCCCATTAAGCTTGTCGCCAACAGAATCAACAAAATCCTTTAATGCCTTCCTTGAAGAAAGATCAACTTCATTAAGGATTAGTTTATCAGTAGGAAATTCTTTAGTTAACTTAGCAGCATTTTCTGAATATGCTGAATCATATGTTCCTATTACAGATATACCTTCTTTAATCATGCGTCTAGTTATAGTTTCTGCATAACCAGGTTTAGCTGCGCCAATTATTACTACTTTCATATTATATCTCCTTGTTAATATTTTATTATGGATGTAAAAATTTATATCTGCCAAAATTTATATCAATTTTTCTGGCAAGTTGTATTATACTTTTACATGTATATCTTTTATTACCAAACATATTCCCGGTTTCATTAGCAACTTCTCCCAAACAGTAACCACCACAATGTAGCATTGCTGGACAATCTTTACAACCTTCCATGTTTTTTACTGATCTTGATTGTAATTGTTTAATTCTATCTTCAAAGAAGATTAGTTTATTGTTTTCTTTGTCCCATTTACCGTAAATAAAATCTTGCATATGGTTTTTATCTTCCCCGAAGAGAGACATATCACAAGCAGATATATATCCATCAGTAGTGAAATGAGGAACAGGTATACAAGCTCTACAGTGATATTCGTTTTCTTCATCAAAATTGCATGCTAAAAAGCTGCCGTAAAATATTTTTTTCCCATCGGCATATTTTTGTGTTTGAATGAATTCTTCTAAATATGAATCCATATCAATGAGTGGTTTTATGTTTTTTGCAGTCAGATCATCACTTACTGGTTTATCGCCTACGGTCGGGAATAGAGGATCAGTCCATATATAATTTATACCAAGAGAAGAAAAATAATCTACCATTTCTTTTTGTCTCTTAGAGTTATTATCTGTAATTGTCACACGAGCACCAACTAGTCCTTTGCCATTAGCAACCATATGTTTAACATTTTCTTCAATTACTGGTGAGGAAGGTTTGCCACTTTTATAAAATGGACGGTTGTAATCTTGAATATCCGGAGGTCCATCGAATGAAACCCAGATTATATCAATGTGCTTTTCGATCCAATCTCTTGCTTCTTTATTAAATGCGCCATTTGTTTGCATTTCAGCTTTCAGAGTATCACCAACTATCTGATAGGAATAATCATAAATCAGTTTCATTAGGTCATATGCTTGCGTTGGTTCACCAGCACCAAAGAATCTTATATGTGGGTATTTTTTAATAAAATGTTCAATACCTAATTTGGCAAATTCAAATGAGAGAGTTTGATTTTTATGTCTCGATGCTTCTTTATTTGTATAACAATAAATACAATCTAAGTTGCACTTAGACGTTAAAAAAAAAGAAATCATTTCCTTTTTTACATGAGACATATAGCTCCTTTAGTGTAATAACTCCATAGATATTTTAAAGTGCAAATACTATTTATTGAATTTATTTTGTTACAAAAAAGCGAAGCACATAGCTATTACTTATACTGCATTAAATCATTATTCATGGAATGTAGACATGCATCAAGCTGCAAAACAATGTTTCTTAAGATTTAGATATTTTCCCGTAACTCATTGCAATTGTGTAGAGTATAGTCACTTAAACTTTTGAAATCGGAAAGCAATACCATCCTCTTTCTGCATATCTATCCCCCTCCAGTATTTAGATCAGTAAGCTATTTAAGACACACGCTTTCTAATAGATATTTATTATAGACCACGCATTTATATTTTGTGTTGAAATTTTTGCGAACCGAAATTCGAAGAGAAGTTGAAGAAAGAAAAATATAATTGTTGATGTGATCCCCCATGAAGGAAATCCTCTTGAGTTATTAGCAACTTAAATTAATAGAATTACTTTGTCAACATTTAATTTTCTGGTTTCAAACATCTGGTTTCAAACATACGCATAGAAAGTGTTGAGACTATTAAATCTCAACACTTCATTTAATGTCATCTCTTAGGATAAATCCTAACAGTCGGTCTTTCTTCGATTACAATAGCACAATGACCGTCGGGTAAATTAGTGACATTACATTTTTCCGTCTTTTGCTTTTCGATCATCTCTTCCACTTCAACTGCTGTATAGATACTATCAAATGGCAAATCATTCTTTAATGTCCCGTTGAAATGCTTTACCATATTGAGTAGCAACTTATATTGATTGTTGTTAAGTACCGGCAGCTCATACTTCTTGTATTCGTCTTCTACTACATCCATCATCAAAGATTTTGTTCTGCTGATATCTCGCTTAATCCAGAATTGAGTTCCATCTAATCGATCAAGATTATTCATTAGCATTATCTGATGTGCTCGTAGTTTAAGTCTGTCCTTACCAGTCCTAAGAGTCTTGATAATTCCATCCATGAAATCTTTTCTTTGCTGCCAGAGTTCGATTTCTTTATCAATAGCGCCATTCTTCATTAGAGTCCATGCCCATCCGTCAACTTTAACCGGAAGATTATTTTCTAACAGTTTAAGTGATTCTTCTTGCTGATCGTTTACCTCACCATCGTTCTCATAGATGGAGTCCAACAAAATATTTTTCGTCACCAGCATATCATTCAGCGTTTGCTTGTGATCTGTTTTTAATGCTGTACTAGTATTCATTTTGTAATTCCTTATAAAGTGCGGAAGACTATAAATCTTCCGCTATTATTAAAATGGGAAATCGTCATCTGATGGTACCGCTACAACAGCTTCGTTTTTGTCAATAGCATTATCCATTAAATCCGGTTTATAGTTCAACGGGAATCCCTTTGCCACTGATTTCTTGAATGCATTCCTAAGCTGCTCTGGATCGGCGTCTACAATGTTCCAAGTTGAGTATTTAAGCTTGCCTTCTTCCGAAATACCTTTTACATAATCTAGAATGTAAATCTTTTTCTTTATCGCTTTGATTAGAAAATCCGCTGGCACTTGTTTCTTCTCAAGAAGCCGAATGCGTTCTTTGATCTCTTCGTCTATCAATCCTTTGAAACATCCAAGCTTGATAAAGAAGTCTTTGACAACAAATGCACTTCCCCAGTCAACGATCCTATTTTTGTCCCGTCTCAAGTCGCCTTTTAAGATTACTTTCTTTGTGAACGACTTACTTATTACTTTCAAATGAATTAATTATTCCCCTCATCTGCTCAAGGGCGTCTTCCAAATTTTCTGCTATTTCTTGTGCTAGTACATCCGGTGCCGGTAAATTTGCCGAGTCTTC
>JAMCWE010000257.1 GCA_023475265.1 Bacteroidota bacterium | reverse complement strand
AAAATAAAGCAGCAAATTTCCATTCCGTTGCGCTCAATTTTTTTCACGGAGCTAAACTAGCAGCCGAACACCAATACTATAATGCTGCGGTGTTCTTATTGTGCATGCCGCAATTGCCTATGCCGATGCCTTGTGTATCAAAACTAAGGGTAAAAGAGCTAAAGGTGAGAACCACCACGAGGTAGTTAATCTATTGGATAGTATTATCATTCATTCAGAGGCAAAAAAAAAGGGCTCTCGATAATCTTTCTAAAATAATTGAACAGAAAAATATTGTTTCATACCATGGCGACATTTATTATAAAAGTGATATTGATAAACTCTTGAGAAGCTTTGATAAATTCCAAGAATGGGCTGAAACTCTTTTAACAAAATAATTCCACACTAGAAGACCTTCAAGTTTAGCATAATTATTCTTTTGGTAATCTATTCCCCATTTATTTGGTCGTCAATGACCCTCCCCCACCAATAAAGATGGCGGGTAAACTTGACGAAAAGTGAATGTCTGGACCTTGACCGCCGCGAAATACCATATTGGCTAAAACCAGAACTGTAGGGAACGGTCTGTCCGCTTTGCCTTGCGTCGCCGAAGGCGAAGTGAGGCGAGTGACCGTTCCGCAATATTTGGTTTATTGTTTTGCGCTCGAATCGGTTTAAAGCAGATTCCTACACAAAGATTTTCTTCAAGCAACCCTAAAAGCAAACGAAGACCGTGTTGGTTATCATAATTATTCTTTTGATAATCCATTTCCCATTGAGTAAATTAACTCAGCGCATTGAGTAAATTATCTCAATGTATTGAGTAAAGAGGTTAACCATGTTTACAAGATTTCAATACGGCAAACTGCATTCCCGGCTTAAAGAGAAACGAAGATTCATTCAAGTGTTAAGCGGACCAAGACAATGCGGTAAAACCACGCTTGCAGGCCAGGTTTCTTCTGCATTAAAAATTGAGACTCATTTTGTTACAGCAGATTCGCCTGTTCCTTACAACTCTACTTGGATAGAACAACAATGGGAAACAGCCAGAGTTCTTGCCAAAAAATCTTCCAAGGGTGCAATAGTAATACTTGATGAAATTCAAAAAGTAACCGGCTGGTCTGAAGTTATTAAGAAACTATGGGATGAAGATACTGCCGCAAGAACCAATTTGAAAGCGCTGATTTTAGGAAGCACTCCTCTTTTAATTCAACACGGTTTAACTGAAAGTTTAGCCGGAAGGTTTGAGCTTGTGCCTCTTTCTCATTGGAGTTTTTTGGAAATGCGCGACGCGTTTGACTGGAATTTGGATCAATATATTTTCTTCGGCGGTTACCCGGGTCCAGCTGAATTAATAAAAGATGAAGAACGTTGGTCCCGGTATATTCATGATTCGCTTATTGAAACAACAATTTCTAGAGATATACTTCTCTTAACAAGAATTGACAAACAAGCATTGCTGCGTCAGTTATTCCGGCTCGGAGTTCATTATTCATGTCAAATTGTTTCTTATCAAAAACTTCTTGGGCAACTTCAGGATGCGGGCAATACTACAACTCTTGCAAATTATCTGGAACTTCTATCGGGTGCTGGAATGCTGACCGGACTTCAAAAATATTCCGGTTCGCAAATACGCCAGCGCTCCTCAAGTCCAAAATTTTTAGCACTAAACAATGCGCTTATTACTGCTCAATCAGAATACAGTTTTAACGAAGCGCGCAAGAATACCGATTTTTGGGGTCGTCTTGTTGAAACTGCTGTTGGCTCACACCTGCTGAATGCAACAATAGGCACAAAATTAAAAATATTATACTGGCGCGAAGGTTCTAAAGAAGTTGATTTTATTCTGCAGAACGGTTCAAAGATTTTCGCGCTTGAAGTTAAAAGCGGAAGAATAAGAGAAAGTTTAGCCGGATTAGATTCATTTAACAAACAATATAAACCTAAAAGGAAAATGCTTGTCGGACAAGGCGGCATTCCGGTTGAAGTCTTTTTATTAACACCGGCTGTTGAATGGTTTGAGTAAATTTATTTTTACCGCTAAACCTATAGTAGATAGATTACCAGATTGTGGACATTTAATAGAGATGAAGATATACTTTAGTATACTAATAAGTATTCTAAGTATCGGTATTGTATTCCCGCAGACCGTTGAGATAAAGATAAAAAATTTGGAAAATGAGAAAGCTTTTATCTCCTCTTTAAGCGGTGAGAAGGCTACACTTATTGATTCCGTAAATGCAATTGGAAAAGAGAAATATCAATTCAATCTTGATAAAACAAAGTACCAAACTGGATTTTACCGTTTATCTTTCGACAAGAACAAATGGATTGATTTTGTTAATGACGACCAAGATGTTAACATAACTACAAACGCAAAAAATGTAACGGATAGTCTGCAAGTCATCAGTTCTGAAAGCAACAAATTGTATTATTCGTTTCTTAAACTCAACAAAGCATATAAAACCAAAACAGAATTACTTCAGCTTGTCTTAACTCGTTACCCTAAAGATGATGACTATTACATATCCACACAAAACAAACTAACTCAATTGCAAAATGAGTATGTGCAATTTGTAAACGTAACCGCACAAAAGAATCCGCATTCGTTTATTACAAAATATATTAAGTCTGCTCAATTGCCTGTTGTGGATATTTCCATTCCCGTAGATAAACAGCTTACATATTTAAAGATTCATGCGCTGGATAATGTTGATTTCAGTAATTCATCACTTATTAATTCGGATCTTTTCACAAATAAAACGATTGAGTATTTAACTTATTATCGTAATCCTCAATTACCGCTTGAGCTTTTAGAAAAAGAATTTATGTCTGCCGTAGATTCAATTCTCAACAAAGCTAAAGTGAACCAGCTTGTTTATCAGCATATCACCGAATACCTGATTGACGGATTCAAGAAATTTGGCTTCGATAAAGTGCTGGATTATATAGTCGAAAATTATGTCATCAAAGATGATCTCTGCTTGGATGGCAAAACAGAAGGACTTATCAAAAGAAAAATTGAGCAAGCGAAGAATTTCAGGATTGGTAATACTGTTCCCAATATTTCACTGACGGATGTTGCTGGAAAAGAAGTTAATCTGAACAATATAAATGCT
>JAMCWE010000107.1 GCA_023475265.1 Bacteroidota bacterium | reverse complement strand
AATATGCTTTGTATTTGCTTCTCTTGTAAGTATAATCGTTCCTCTGTTTCATAAGAATAATCTGGTTCTAATTCCTCATCATTTAGATATCGATTCTTTTTATATTCAATAACTCCATTATCGCGTGAACAAAGAGGACATCTTGAATTAAGAAGTGTCCGATTTTTAATTTGAGCAGGCCATTCATAAAGACAATCTTTACATAACCACCAAACTAGTTCGCCGCTCATCGAAGTAAAATCAGTAGCTTTTTTATTTCCGTTTTTTGTAGGATGCCATTCTTTTGTTATTTCAGGAAATTTAGTAGCTAAAGAATTTCTTTCATCAACTTTCTGATTTGTACAATAGGGACAGCCTGTATTTCTTCTGGCACGCGATCCAACAGAAGCGGGCCAAATGTGGTGTGGATTATTTTTGCATTTTCAAATAACTCTTTTGGCACTACCTAATGATAAACTATATGGATCGAGGTGCTTATTTTCTGTAGGATGCCATTCTTCCATCAATTCCGGATGTAGTGTCCCAAATGATTCTTCCGGTAAAACTTTTGTGCCCATACAATAAGGACATCCTCTATTATGATAAGCTCTATTGTTGATTGTTGCTGACCATTTATGTTTTGGATTAACTTGACATTTCCAATTCACCTTTAGCGTACTTCCAGCAGATATTTGATAAGGATCAAAATTTTTATTTGCGTCAAAATCCCATTCCTCAAATAATTTAGGATAATCAACAATAAACGATTTAATATTTTTTTTATTTCGCATTTTAATTTAAAAGCCTAACTATTACTTCTACTGCACATAATATTTATTAAAAGAACATAGATCGGTGTGCAGTTACATATCTATATTTCATTAATTCCAAAACTATATATAGCAAAAAACTTCATCACTACTTAATAAAATATTTTTTTTCTTTTCGGTTTGTCTTTATGCGTGTCCCGCCCTGAATATCCCTGAGCTTAATATAATTACATTATCAGTCTTTATTCGATTGATAACTTAACCATTTTTCCCTTTTAAGTAAACAAAAAAAAATTTTCTAGTCCGTCGTCATTCGTTTCTTGTTCTTATTTTTCTTGACAGCCGAGAAAATAAACTATTTTATGCCCTCTATTCTATCTTCAAAAACATTAATCAATTTGAATTTTTCATTCGTTTCTAAAATCTTCTCCCATTGAGATGATATGATGCTAAGAAATTTGTTCATCCTTACGTTCCCAAAACGAATGTGGATAACTTTAGGCGGGGGATTATTTAAAATTATTCGGTGGGAAAAGTCGCTGTCTTTTGTAATTATTGTTAGATTATTGTCTCGGGCATAATTCCAAATCTGTTCATCTGTCCATTCATCATTAATATCTTTTTGATGAATAAATTCTTCACTATTCCAAAGAGAAAAATAATAAGGAAGATTTACATCAATAAGAAATTTTTTCATTCTATGAAACCGATCTAAAGATATAAGATCTATCCATTAACTTAGAAGCAAACTTTAGGCATGCGGAAATATCTTCCTTTTCTAATGAAGGGTATTGCTTTAAAATTTCTTCTTCAGTTTCTCCGGCGGATAAAAATTCAAGTATCGTCTGGACAGTAATCCTCTTACCTCTTATTGTAGGTTTCCCATCGCAAATTTTTTCGTCAATAGTAATTCTATCAGATATATAAGTCATTTCCTTCTCCTTCCAATTTTACTTTTTAACTGTATTAAATTTAAAAAGTAATTGTAATAGTTATCATGTTATAATTTACAATTTGAGAATTTATTTAACAACCTAAATCATAGTTTTAAAAAAAATTACTTCTTCATTGTTAACAAAAAATTAAAAAAGTTAATATTTAAAATCCCATTGTGCTAAACTCCATTACACCAGCATTCCATTCCTCCTATTCCTTCCTTCATCATTCCGCATTCGACATTCTTCATTCAACATTCTGATCCTTTCCCGCAGCATATTCAATCAACTCTCCCGGCTGGCACTGAAGCACCTCGCAAAGCTTATCAAGAGTTGAAAGTCTTATCGCTTTTGCTCTTTCATTTTTTAATATGGAAAGATTTGCATGAGTTATCCCTACCCTCTCAGCAAGTTCATTTAACGACATCTTCCTCTTCGCCATCATTACATCTAAATTTATTCTTATTGCCATAACATTCCTCAAACCGTTAATTCATTTTCTTCCTTCAGCGAAGTTCCGATCCTGAAAACTTCTGAAAGAACAATTAAAAACATCCCGGCGCCAATGCACAAGTAAGTTATATCAGCTAATCCGGTAGCTGCCAATTTTACATTTTCAATTTTTATTGATGATATAATCGAAGAAGCGATTAGCAATCTCGACAGCCATAAAATAATTGGGACTAATATAACAACAGCTCCGGCTGTCTTTAAGCGTATTCCGTTTTTGTTTGTAAAAGGATTGCCGTCTATTACCGTGCGGATAATTTTTCTTATCAAAAAAACTATGTATGAAACTGCCGCCCAAATTATTATTGTATAAACACCGGAATAAAGCTGCAATGCAAGTGAAGGTTTAAAAAATAAAACCTGACCCGAAATTTCTCCCAGGTAAATATCCTTTGCTTCGTTAGCAAAGTAATGATTGTTTGTCATAAAAATATTTACCGGGAAGGCAAAAGGTGAGGGAATTGATTCGCCTTTTATTAATGAAAGAATAAACAGCACAACTTGTACTGTAAACATTGCGAGTGTCATTCCCAAAACGATTGAAAGAATCCCGTAAGTTTTCTTTGCGGAATTATTAAAGAATTTCATTTTCATCCTCCTAAATGTTTTCGCAGCAAAAATAAAATATTATTTATCGCAAATCAATATATATTCATTAAATAATTATATATTTATCATGTTCATCAATAAATAAATATCAAATTATAATATATTTCTCTCTCTATTCATTATTAAATTGCTAAATTGTTTAATTGTCACATTGTTATATTAATGCAGCAATTTAACAATTAAGCAGTTAAGCAATTAACCCTTCGACTTTTAGCTATTTTAATAGTTTTTATTCTCTTAACATTATTTTTTTTGTGACTTCGCACAACTTTTATTTAGCTTCGCATCAAATTCAATTTACTTCACATAATTTTCATTT
>JAMCWE010000220.1 GCA_023475265.1 Bacteroidota bacterium | reverse complement strand
CAAGTTAATTACGTTTTTAATGCCTTCGTAAAATAACTAAGCCTATAGTCCCTTTCTAAGCTGAGTTTTTAAGTATCACTTTGTAAATAAGTGATAAATTACAACATTATTACACCCAAATAATCTTAAATGAAAAATTATTTATTCACTAAAAATTAGGCAATTATTATCATGAAAAAGAGAATTATTTTATTGTTAATAACTTTATTTCTGATTGTTGGAAGCGGTTTATATGGAATTCTAATGGGTAAGAGAGAGTACTTTCCTTTCCATACACTGAAAAATACTAAAGATTATTTGCTGAATATTAAAACCCACTGGTGGTCGATTGGTATCTATTCAGGGCCAACACCATTTGAACTTAAATCCCCAAATAATATAGTAAATCCGGTTTTAACCGCAGAAAATGTAACTGATGTAAAAGCTCAATTTATTGCAGATCCATTTATGATAAAAACTGATTCATTATACTATATGTTTTTTGAAGTATATAATAATAAAAATAATCAGGGTGATATTGGATATGCTGATAGTAAAGACGGATTCCATTGGAAATATGAACGTATTATCATAGATGAACCCTTCCATCTTTCTTTTCCGTACATCTTTAAATGGGAAAATGATCATTATTTAATACCTGAAAGTCATCAAGATTTATCAGTCAGATTATATAAAGCAATTAATTTTCCAGCAAAATGGGAATATGTAAGTGATTTAATTAAAGGTTATCATTTTGTAGATCCTCAAATAGCACAATATAAAAATATGTGGTGGTTATTTGTTAGTACAACTGAGGACGATAATCTAAATATCTATTATTCTGAAAATTTAACAGGACCCTGGGTGCAGCATTCTCAAAGCCCAGTAATTAAAAATAATAAACATATAGCAAGAGGTGGAGGAAGAATTTTAGAATATAAAGGGAATTTATATAGATATACTCAGGACTGTTCCCCAACATATGGTATTCAAGTATTTGCATTTGAAATAACTGAATTAACTAAGAATAGTTATAAAGAAAAATTAGTTTTAAATAGACCTATTGTAAAGGGAAGCAAATCGGGAGGGTGGAATTCTCTCGGTATGCATACAGTTGACCCTGTTCAAGTAAATGAAAAACTATGGATATCTACAGTTGATGGATTTTAGAATAAAGATATTTCGAGGTTACTGTTTCTATATTCATTCTATCTCTGAATAAACTTCTACATATCTGGACTGACCATATCAGGGTTTTTATCTTATCAGATCTAATATTCTGCATTTTTATTTACCTCACATTTTTTGCATATGCATGAATGAAAAAAAATATTTTAATCTCAAAGGGCATATAAATATTATAAAAGAGAGGAACGTTTTTTTGATTTTTCAAAAACAAAAAACCGTATTGCATTTTATGTGCTATTCTCCCCGTATCTATTCCGCCTTAGATCGTTTTACCTTGGTTTTAGCAACTGAGTTGCAAAAGAAAGGATATTCGTCTGTTTTTGTTTATAATGATGAAATAGGTGTTAAAGAGTTGGAAATTGATATATTGAAAACTGGCGCAAAAGTAGAGTTGTTAAAAACCATTCAAGGTAAAGCAAAAACAATAGGAAAAATATTGCTTTTATTAAAAAAATATCATCCCAGAATAGTCCATGCCCACTTCGAGATAGACATAAAAACAATTTTATCCTTAGTGTGTTTTTTATTTGGTATCCATTTCTATTTTTCTAATCATTCTTTAATTGCATACCAAACAGCAACAGAGTACCGGAAGGAAAAAGGGATGCTAAAAACATATAGGTTAAAATTGCATCTAAAACTTTTATTATTCCTATGCGATAAATCCTTCTGTGTTTCGGAAGCGGTCCGGAAGCAGTTTGTAGATTATTCAGGTGTAGATTCATCAAAATTACAAAAATTATATTTAGGAGTAAAAATTAATCCTGAAAAACTTAATAAAAAAATATTGAGAAAAAAATTAAATCTTTCATTAAATAAGGTGCTAATTGTAAATATATCAGCAATAGAATATATAAAAGGAATTGATATTATTATAAAAGCAATAGTGTTGTTACGTGAAAAGTATCAGTCAAATAATTTTCAATTCATTCATGTTGGAGGTTTACGCTCCGATATTCACTTAAATTTGCAATATGAACATGAATTAAAAGCTTTACAAAAAGAATTGTTATGTGATTCGGATTATTTTATATGGTTTGGAAAAAGAAACGATGTTTATAATATTTTAGCAGCATGCGATATTTATGTCCATCCCTCAAGAAAGGAAGGATTACCTACCACCATAATGGAGGCATGTTCTGCATATTTGCCTTCGGTCGGAAGTAAAGTAGGTGGCATTCCTGAGATAATTCAAAATAATATCAACGGATTTTTAGTCGAACCGGAAAATGAGATACAATTAGCAGAGGCTTTGAACAAACTTATATCTGATGAGATCTTAAGAGATGAGATGGGTCGAAAAGCATTTTTAGCTGTTAAAGAAAAATGGAATATAGAAAAGCAAGTTCTGAAATTGATAGAAGCCTATAGAGTTTGATAATAGGAATTTCATGAATATTTAAAATGAAAATTCTATCTTAATGAAATTCATTGGTAATTTTAAAATATTTATTATAGTAAGGCTAATTGCTGCAATAGTAAAAAATTTTGAGAATAATTTTTTGACCAGTTTTTGGAAGAAAACATATAAAGTATTTTTCCTAAAGAAATTTACTTAATTAGCATCATCTTCTTTGTTTCGATAAAATTACCTGCTTCAATCCTATAGAAATATATACCACTTGGAAGATTGCCATCATTTAACCTTACTTGATAGATCCCAGGTCCCTTTAAATCATTTACTAATGTTGTTATTTCTTTACCTAATGCATCATACAACCTCATGATTACTTTATTACTTGTAGGTATTGAATATCTTATTGTAGTTGATGGATTGAAGGGATTTGGGTAATTCTGTGCTAATTCAAATTTTTCCGGAATAATCTTATTTATTCCGGTTAGTGCTGATATAACATTCCATGAACCCAAAGCCCATTCCTTTGAAGAATAAGGACTAAAAAATTGCTGTAATTCCGGTTGAATATTAGCAGAGTCAGTTGAATTTTTTACCTTAAAATAAATAGTGGCAATATCAATATAGTTTGTTGTAATATTTAAAGAGTTCTTCGTAGCTTGAGCAATATTAATAGATATTGTACCGGGTGCTGAGAGAGATACTGAAGAATAGTAATCGTTGTGATTAAGATTATGAATAATATAGTCGATATTATCAACTGGGTTTTGAGGAAAAGAAATAGAATTTGTATTGAAATTAAATCGTATTACGGCATTACCCATTGCAACTTCTCCTTGCTGAATAGATATTTGTAATTTAACAGTAAAGACAGAATTATTATTTTCAATTATTTGAAAGTTTCCATTTACAGTTTGTGCATTTAATACACTATAAAACAAAAATCCCAATAAAAATTTATTTAACACAATTTTCATTGTAAAAAATCCTTGTTTTATTATTTATATCAGTTTCATTTTGGTACTTGTGAACTTAATCCTTCATCTAGTAACCAATAAATATGATTGTCGGAAGCAGTCACAGCACCATCAAGATTAAAATCAGCATATTGGTAGCCATCTATGCCGGTAAGAAATTGAGGCAGCCATACAGATGTAATATCACTTTGTGAAATTATTCCATCTGCATTTCCATCCCCCGGATAAAGTCCAAAAAGACCATTGCCTAAATTTTCCATCGGGTTAGTACCGTAGGCTTTTAATTGCGAATCGGTGAAATTATAGTAAGTAATATTAGAAGTAAAAGTGACTTTATTTGCACTCATTACACTTAGATGGTTTCTATGATAAATTACAATATAGTAATCACCGGGAGGAACATTATTAAATAATACGGGACTAGTACCATCAAGATCAACAATAGATCCATTGCTTTTTAAAAGAGCAGTTCGCCTTGCTATCATAGTGGATGCGGAAGAATCACTTCTTAATTCAATTAATATCCAATCAACTGTTGAAGAAGGAAGATTAGTTAAGGATTCACTTCCATTGTAGTTCCATGGTGCTGTGATATATGGTTGATTCTGGGGTAAAAAACCTCTACTTAATAAATTGGTACTCATTGTCCCATTTGCGTAACATCCGGCAAGTATAACAGAAGCATTTAATTTTATACTTGAAGAATTCTGTCCTTCATATTCATAAGTACCTGCATCGGGATTTCCAATGATAGGATTGCTCAAGATATCTCTTGTTAATCCAACAACATTTTGTCCCTCGTTAATTGCCGGAGAACCAGTAGTTAATTCAAAGTCATTATTTGAAAAGTTTGAAAATAAAGGATCTGCATATTTACCATTTGCATCGTACCCTGCACTCTGCCAATTTGAAAAAGATATATACGAAGTCCCTCTTAGATACCATTGGGGTGTACCACTACTATTATAATATAGATTGTTATCAAATGTTAAATTAGTACCGCCGCCACTTTGCTGATAAATAAAATAACCACCACTGGCATCGGCTAGATAAATTATATTATTTTTTACTATCCAACCATCAATCTGTGGAATGCCATAGAAATATATTCCTGTATTAGATGAAGCATTGACATTATGCACAATAATAGTATTATTGTATATCATACCATTAGCTGCAGCAAGATCATTATATCCCGATTCATAACTTATAGCCATCGCAGGTCCCCAACCATTAAGCTTATTAATTATGACATTACCATATATTTCAGCCGAATCACTTGCTTGATCTTGATAGCTCTGCGAATTATTTTCAAACCAATTATATCTAATAATAGGATGAATAATTCTTGTATGAGTATCAACATTAACATTAGTATGAATTCCATCGCCATCATTATTAATAAATTTGTTATATTCGATAAGTTGATGACCACCACCACCTAAATAAAGCCCATGTTGAGTATCTGTCCCATTTTCAAATACGTTATTTCTCAGAATCAAATAAAACGCATGTCCTATATAAGCAGCTGTATGAGAAAAGCCTGCATCAAATATACATGAATCAATTTCCATATAGTGAGAACCATAAGAGTTGAAAGGAGTATCACTATCACCATTATAGAATTTAATCTTATTAAATTTCAGGTAATCTAAATTTAGAAAACTTGCTGCAGGTCGTGTACCTTGTCCATCAATGACGGGGAAATTCCCAGTGCCATAAGAAGTAAAAGTCAAATAACAGTTATTTGTACCGGATGGAGTGGGAGGTGGTGTTAGTGTATATCCGGTAAAAGTTTGTCCTCTGTTAAAAGCAATAACATCGCCGCTGGCGAAAGAGAAGTTATTAACTTTGTTGATAGATTGCCATGCAGAGGAGGGAGATAATCCGGAATTATTGTCATTTCCATTGGTTGCATCTATGTAATAGGTGGTTGCGAAAATTTCATTTGAAGGTATTACGAATTGGATCTGAATTATTATAATAATTAAATTAAAAATATTTCTACTTATATAAAAATAATTCATATTATTTCCATAAATAAAAATCTAATTCACTATAAGAATCAAATCTGATTAATCATTTTCAGAATTGTATGATCCAAAATATTTAAGGAATTGTATTATACTATACTATCAATTGATGTAAGAGTAACATTCCGGTTATTTTTAATAGATATTAAAATTATTAGCTCACTATAATTAAAATAAATCTTACTGTAAATAATTTAATAATTATTATCGGCTAATTAAATCCCAAAAAAATTCTTTGTTATTCCTTAGTGACTTTCCCAAAGATATTATGTTTAAAAGGGAAATAATAAAGGCATCCTTTCTGTAAATTAGATAAATTCGATTTAAATAAATCATCTAATTAAAATAAAACAGTAAAGGATGCCCAAATGCAAAAGAAAATTAAAGAACTAGATTTTAGTAATCAACTTATTTCTGTAGGGACACTATGTGAGAGTCTTCGTGGTAATATACCTAAATTCAAAATTTTAAATTGTTTTGTTTCAATTTAGAATCTAAAATTGGGAGTTTTAGATTTAAAATGACCAAGAAATTGTTCTATATTGTTAATGAATTACTTATAATGATTAATTTTAAGTTTAAAACTGTCATGAAATACTTTAAAATCGTCACCGAATTGTTTAAAAATGTGATTGAGAAACAATTCAGCGGTGATTTTATATTTAATATTGTGATTTATTAACTTAATAATCCATTGTTTAAATCTATTTACAGGTAGAATGGTTAAGTTGTAAACCGCTCCATTCTAATTAGTCATTGTAATTCTATTTAAGTAATAGCATTTTTCTTACTTGAACAAAATTTCCTGCTGAGATTCTGTAAAAATAAGTTCCGCTGCTAAGATTACTTGCATTAAAATCAATTGAATAAGTACCAGCTTCTTTTGCACCATCGAATAATATTGCTACTTCTCTACCAGTTATATCATATACTTTAATATTAACGAATGATCTATTCGGTAAAGAAAATTTAATTGTAGTGCTTGGGTTAAACGGATTGGGATAATTCTGGAATAATACATAATCCTTTGGCGTTAAATTTATTTCGATCTCTTTTGAATATTTGTAATCGCCGTTTATATCCAACTGTTTTAATCTATAAACGAGGTTGCTTTGCAGAGGATTATTATCATCAAAACGATAAGACTTTGGTGAATTTGAAGTGCCATTTCCTTCTACAAAACCAATTTTTTCCCACATTAAATTGTCACTCTTTTTTGCTCTTTGAATTTCAAAACCATAGTTATTTACTTCAGTCGCAGTCTGCCAATTAAGTTCTACTTTGTTATTATTAATGTTAGCAGCGAATGAGGTCAATTCTACAGGAAGTGGGGATGTGTTTAGATTAGTAAAAGTTCCATTTGTCCAAATGGTAGAATTATTAGCATCGAAAATTGCCCAATTACTATTGGTATTTTGCCAAGTTAAGTTTGAAGAGCCTGAATGATTAATTATATTAAAAGTAATAGTTGCTACATCAATCCATCCTGGACTTTTCGTTACTAATGTTCCATTGTTTGTATTTAACAATTCAATATTTAACCAGATTTGATTTGCTGTTGGTCTCGTTATCGTTGCAGGGGAATAATTACCTCCACTGAAATTTAAAAAAGTATAATCCGTACCATTTACTGGTGTTGATGGAAAAGTTAATGCAGTGCTATCAAAATTGAATATAATGGTAGACGTTCCTAAACCATTTGTACCGGAATTAGTATTAATTTGAACATTAATTGTGTAAATAGAACTATTATGATTTGTTACAACAAATTGTCCATTTACAATTGTCTGAGCATTACCGGTAATAGCTAAAACAAAAATCAAAACGAAAAATTTTTTCAAAACATTATACATACTTACTCCGATTTCGCTTATTATAGATCTAATATTATTATTTTTATTCTAATGAAACTTCATTAAGGAACTTGAGTTAAAGTTCCGTTATTCACTCTCCAACATAAATTTAAATCCGTACTATTAACTCCTCCACTGAGGTCATAGTCTCCCGGAAGGTAACCAATGTTGCCATTTTCAACTCTCCAGATATTGTTTCTATCAATACTGCTTATGCCGCCATTTCCATCTCCATCGCCGGAATGCATTCCGTAAATACCGGAACCTAAGCTCGACATTGGATTAACGCCGTATGCTTTTGATTGAGATGTTGTAAAATCATATAGGGAGGATGAACTTGATAGTGTTACAGGTACAGAACTCATTATTGCCAGATGATTTCGATGTCTTATGACTAAGTAGTAATTACCATTGTTTATGAAATCAAATCTTAATGGTGAATTACCATCTAAATCGACTATAGTACCATCATTTTTAATGAAGGCTGCACGGCGTGATATAACTGTATTGCTTGCTGTTCCTGCTCTTAATTCTACTAAAATCCAATCCACAATATTTGATGGAATAGATTGAACAGATTCAGAACCTGAATATTTCCATATTGATGAAGAATATGGTTGTGAAAGCGGAATCAAATTCTGCGAATTAAGATATGTAGTCATGCCGCCATTATTAAATGGTCCGCCTAAGAATAATTTTATGTTTGTCTGAATATAAGGATGTTCAAAAGCTCCAGCATCTGGTTTAAATGGTGGGACAGAATTACCAGCAAAATCAGCAACTAATCCGAGATTTGTTCCCAAATTTATAGCCTGAGAGCCGGATAGAAGTCTAAAATCATTATTTGTGAAATTTTCGAATAGGGGATTAGCGTAAATTCCATTTGCATCGTAACCGGCATTCTTCCAATTTGTAAAAGAAATATAATTGATTCCACCAAGATACCATTGGGGTGTACCACTACTACTATAATATAGATTGTTATCAAATGTTAAATTAGTACCGCCGCCACTTTGCTGATAAATAAAATAACCACCACTGGCATCGGCTAGATAAATTATATTATTTTTTACTATCCAACCATCAATCTGTGGAATGCCATAGAAATATATTCCTGTATTAGATGAAGCATTGACATTATGCACAATAATAGTATTATTGTATATCATACCATTAGCTGCAGCAAGATCATTATATCCCGATTCATAACTTATAGCCATCGCAGGTCCCCAACCATTAAGCTTATTAATTATGACATTACCATATATTTCAGCCGAATCACTTGCTTGATCTTGATAGCTCTGCGAATTATTTTCAAACCAATTATATCTAATAATAGGATGAATAATTCTTGTATGAGTATCAACATTAACATTAGTATGAATTCCATCGCCATCATTATTAATAAATTTGTTATATTCGATAAGTTGATGACCACCACCACCTAAATAAAGCCCATGTTGAGTATCTGTCCCATTTTCAAATACGTTATTTCTCAGAATCAAATAAAACGCATGTCCTATATAAGCAGCTGTATGAGAAAAGCCTGCATCAAATATACATGAATCAATTTCCATATAGTGAGAACCATAAGAGTTGAAAGGAGTATCACTATCACCATTATAGAATTTAATCTTATTAAATTTCAGGTAATCTAAATTTAGAAAACTTGCTGCAGGTCGTGTACCTTGTCCATCAATGACGGGGAAATTCCCAGTGCCATAAGAAGTAAAAGTCAAATAACAGTTATTTGTACCGGATGGAGTGGGAGGTGGTGTTAGTGTATATCCGGTAAAAGTTTGTCCTCTGTTAAAAGCAATAACATCGCCGCTGGCGAAAGAGAAGTTATTAACTTTGTTGATAGATTGCCATGCAGAGGAAGGAGATAATCCGGAATTATTGTCATTTCCGTTCACTGCATCTACATAATATGTCGTTGCAAAAGAAAGTTGAACTGTAATTGTAATCAATAAAATCATGTACTTAAACATCTTAATCATTTTCATTGAGTCGCCTCCGATTATTTACTGTTTCGTTTCTCGCTTAAATCTTTATTTTATTTCGGAGGTCAACCTATCCCAAATAAAAAAGAGGGGAAATCGGGAGAATCCTGAAAAGAGGTTTAAAATGCCTGATATGCAATCGAAAGATTATTTATTTGTATTTAGGAAATTGATTTCAGCATTCAAAGTATTGGTCAAGCCGGAGTTAAAACATGCAAATCTTGAAAACAGATGGTAAAATTCATAAGGCAGGCTTTTCTATAAAATAATTTTTTAGAAACAACTTCCGGTTTTGAAATAAAACAAATTCTGATGAAACCTTTAGTAAAATTGAAGGTTCAATTAATTAAAAGAAGGAAATAAGAAGATGAAAGAACTTCCCGATCTTTCTTCTTTATGGAATTCATTAAGAGATTGTGTTATTCAGACAAATACAAAAGGAATTATTTTAAATTGGAATATAGGTGCACAAAAATCGTATGGTTATAAATACAAAGAAATTCTTGGGAAACCTATTTCTATTTTATTTCCTAGCGGCAGAAAAAACGAATATCTGAAAATTTTAAAAAAAATTAAAAATAATAGAAGGATATATTACTTTGAAACGGAGTTAATTGACAAAAGAAGAAATAAAAAAAATGTTCAGGCAACAATTCTTCCTATCAAAAATAATGATGGAGGAATTTCAGGTACTATTTTATTTGCCATAGATTTAACACAGAAAGAAAAATTAATTGAAGATTTACAATTAACTCAAAAACTTTATCGTGACATTGTTGAAATGTCGCCTAATATTAACGGTATTATTCAAAATAATAAAATTGTTTTTTTGAATTCTGCAGGTATTAAAGCTTTGGGTATCAAAAACATCAGCACTTTGGTTGGTAAGTCAATTGAAGAATTAATTTACCCAGATGACTTATCTAAATTCCGAATTAGAAATAAACTATTGTTAAAAGGAAAAAAACTCGCTCCCACAGAATTGAGGTTAAAAAAAAATGACAGTTTAATCATTATTGTTGAATCTTATGAAAGATTTTATAGATACATGGGTAAACCTGCAATTCAATTTGCCGCAAAGGATATAACAAAAAGGAAAACAATTGAAGAAGAAAGAGAGAATCTATTAAAAATAACACGAGAATATGCAGTTGAATTAGATGCTATTTTTGAAAGCATTCCGGACGCAATTTATGTCGGTGATAAAACTAAAATCAGAAGAGCGAATAGTAAGTTACTTGATTTATATAATCTTAAAAGTATAGATGAAATGAACTCACTACGTTCTCATATAAATAAAATTTTGAAGATTCGCTATTTTGAAACTGGCGAAAGTATTACTGCTAAAGAAAGTGTTTTCGCTAATGCTCTAAAAGGTAAATCTATTGTAAGGGAAATTGTATTAACAGATCCTCATACAAGTAAAGAAAAAATTATTAGAAGTGCCGGTGCACCTATCAAATCAAATGGCAAAGCCGTAGGTGCCATTGTTATAAATAGCGACATAACTGAGCTGAAAAAAATCGAAAAGGAAATTATTGAAAGTGAAAGCAGATATAAATCTTTGATAGAGCAATCATTTGATGGTATTGCATTAATTAATAATTCGGGAAAATTAATTATCTGGAATTCGAAATTATTGGATTTATTAGGATATGATGTTGAAGAAATATTAAATGTGAATTTTAAAAATATCATACAAGCCGAAATCAAAAAATTGAGTAATGAGCAGAAGGAATTAGAACCCTTCGATAAAAATCTCCATTTCGAATCGGAGGTTATTAGAAAGAATAAAAGTCATTTTCCCGCTGAAATTAACATTAGTATTTTAGACGATGAAATGATAATGTATGTTATTCGAGATATATCTGAAAGGAAAGCAGCCGAAGAATTGCACGAAAAACTTTTTAATAAATTAATTGAGGCTCAAAATGTAATGAAGAATTTATCAAGGCAGTTAATCATTGTACAAGAACAGGAAAAAAGAAATATTGCTAGAGAATTGCATGATGAAATTGGCCAAACCTTAACTGCAATAAAAATTGACATTCTAAACGCGATGAAATTTATTCCATCTTTAAGTGCACAAGAACAATTAAAAGATAGTATTCAAATGGTTGAAGAAACTTTGAATAATGTTAGAGAAATGTCGCTTAATCTACGGCCGTCAATTTTAGATGATCTTGGATTAATTCCAGCAGTTAGATGGTTTTTAGATCGTCAGTCGCAAAGAACAGGAATAAATGCAAAAGTTATAACTAAACCTTTTACAGAAAAATTACCGTCCGAAATTCAAATTACATGTTATAGAATAATTCAAGAAGCTGTAACAAATATTATTAGACATTCTAAAGCGAAAAATATGTCGGTAGAAATTAATATTACATCAAATGAATTATACATAATTATTTCTGACGATGGAGTAGGTTATGATGTACTTTCGGCACGAAGGATGGCAACTAGCGGATATAGTATTGGAGTTTTAGGAATGCAAGAAAGAGCTGAGGCAGTGGGCGGATGGCTGGATATTTTTTCCAGACCAAACGAAGGAACTAAAATTCACGCAATTTTTCCATTAAAACTAATGACATAATTTTATTTTTATTTTAACTGGGGATTGATTATGAATCAGATAAATGTGTTAATTGCAGATGATCATACTTTGATAAGAGCCGGCATTCGCGAGCTTCTTCAAAATATGAGTGGCATTGAAGTTATTGGCGAAGCATCAAATGGCAGAGAAGCATTGGAAAGGATTAAGGAATTTTCTCCTGACATTGTTTTACTTGATATAGCAATGTCGGAATTAAATGGACTTGAAGTTGCTGAAAGAGTGAATAAAGATTTTCCGTCGGTATCGGTAATTATTCTTTCAATGTATGCTAATGAAGAGTATGTTTTGCAAGCGCTTAAAGTTGGCGCTCATGGATATTTATTGAAAGATTCTGCTCCTAATGAACTTGAAATTGCGATAAAAGCAGTCATCAGAGGCGAAACTTATTTAAGCCCGTCAATATCCAAAACATTAGTGAGCGACTACCTTAAAAGAATTACAGAATCACCCATTGAAGAAAAAAATACAAGCAATGTTTTCATTAAGTTGACTTCACGTCAAAGAGAAATACTGCAATTGATTGCCGAAGGAAATTCCACAAAGGAAATGGCAGTTAAATTAAATGTTAGTGCTAAAACCATTGAAACTCATAGATCGAAAATTATGGAACGCCTTGGAATTCATGATATCCCCGGATTAGTAAGATATGCAATTAGAAGCGGAATAATTTCTTCCCAATAATTTATTAATAGGAATCAATCTGACCTTATAAAAAATTAACTTCATATATAAAATTTCAAATAGTTATATAAAATTTTTAAATTTTTCTAATATTTATAAGTTAATAATATCTTTTTACTAAGTAATTAAACAATAGATAATCAGCAATTTCCTGATTGTGCCAGCAAATTCTTAAATATAGATTTAGCCCCAGAAAATGAGAATCAATTATTTGATTCGGAATTATTTCTTTAAATATTTTGAGGCATTTATGAGAGCTTTAAGAATTTTGCTGGTTGAAGATAATTTTAATTTCAGAAATTCTGCTATAAAGTTTATTAATTCAAATTTAAGATTTGAAGTTTTAACCTGGGTTTCATCTGGTGAAGAGGCGATTAAAAAAATAGAATCAAATGGTTTAGATCTAGTTTTAATGGATATTTCTATGGAAGGCATTAATGGTATTGAAGCAGCAAGAAAAATCAGATCATTAAATAAATCTATTAAAATTATTCTCTTAACTATGACAGATAATAATGAATATAAAAATGAAGCAATGGTTGCCGGAGCTAATGATTTTATACCTAAAGTGGAATTTTCAGATAAGCTAATTCCAACGATTAATAATATTTTTGCCGGCTATCAAAATAAATATTTAACAGACTAGTAATTACCTAAGAATTTTCTGAATTGCTATTAGTTAATTTCGATTAAGAGAAGTATTGATTCATATTGTAAGGTCAATAATTAAATGCCAAAATAACGATTAAGTTGTGTTAGAAATAAGATTAATTACTTAGCATTTCAGTAAACCGCTCGATGAGCGGTTTTTTTATTTTAAATAGTTAAATAAGAAATAGACTAAAATAAAAAAACCTTTGGATGTTTTTCCAAAAGTTTTTGTTTTACTTGCGGAGAGACAGGGATTCGAACCCCGGAAGGACTTACATCCTTAACGGTTTTCAAGACCGCCGCATTCAACCACTCTGCCATCTCTCCGAATTATAAAAAGAACGAATTCTTAATTTTGAGTTGTAAATATATAAATACTTTTTTTTATGACAAAGCAAATAAAACACTTTTGTCTTTCATTTGAAGATATTTTGTCGCTAAATTATTTGTAAATTTATCAACAATTTTTAGACAGATATTTTATGGAAGATTTAGAACATTTTAAATTGTTTGCAAAGCATCTAGCTGAAACTAGTGGAACTGTTATTAGCAGTTATTTTAGAACTCCAATTTCTATAGATTCTAAAGCGGATTCTTCGCCTGTAACTATTGCAGATAAAAAAGCTGAAGAATTAATGCGCGAAGAAATTATGTCGGAGTTCCCTCAACATGGAATTATTGGGGAAGAATTTGGAGAACATAATCCATCTGCTGAATATAAATGGGTATTGGATCCTATTGATGGAACAAAAAGTTTTATTTGCGGTACGGTAACTTTCGGAACTCTTATTGCATTGCTTAAAAATGGGAATCCAATTTTAGGTGTAATAAACCAACCAATTCTTAATGAGTTTTTAATTGGTGATAATTCAACTTGTGAATTAAATGAAAAAAAAGTTAGAATTAGAGAATGTGAAAAACTTTCTGACGTGGTGCTTCTTACCACGGATCATTTAAACATTAAAAAATATCAGAGCATAGAAAAATTTAATTCACTTCTTGAGAAAATTAAACTCTACAGAAATTGGGGTGATTGTTATGGTTACTATCTTTTGGCTACCGGCTATGCTGATATCATGATCGATCCGGTTATGAACATTTGGGATTTGATGGCACTCATCCCAATTATAAATGGTGCAGGCGGTATAATTACTGATTATCACGGTAACAATCCAGTAAAAGGAAATAGTATTATTGCGGCTTCACCAAAAATCCACAAACAGGTAATAGAAATTTTAAATTGATTTAATTATTTCTAATTAAAATCTTCCAAAGAAAAAAATAATTAATGTTGCTATACCGGCAATAACAGCCCAGAATTTAGATTTCTTCGAATTGAAAACTAAAATCAATGCTAATATCCATGCAGAAAGTAGCAAAACAGGTCCGCTGGAAAAAAGTTCATTAAGAGGTGCGATTTTAGTCCCGCCAATCAAACCAAGCTCACAGCCTCTTTTTACTGTACTAAAAATTAATGTAAAAGAGAAGAATGAAATTAATGTGAAGATGGTGTACATTTTAATTCGAGGACGTTCAGTAAATATTTCTAGACTGGTTCTTATGCTAAGCAATATTCCTGCAAATAGTGTGATAAAATAAAACTGCATAATTTGTGAAGGCACATTTCCTAAGAATTGCATCGTAATATTTTGAGTTTGTGGCAGCAAAATAAATTTACCGTTGTCATTCAATCTAACTCGATATTCCACTTTGCTCATCGGTTGATGCTGAGGAATTTCCCCAATGAGTTCATTATTAGAATTTCTTAAAGGAATATTATTCCACTTCGAAGAATTATTTTCATCTTTCCACATTAACATGCTGGTTTGGTTTGTAAAGTCACCAACGACTAAAACTTGATAACTACCTTTCCCTCGAAAAATTTTATCGAAGCTATATGAAATTTCTCCTGAGCTAATATCTACAGTTCCATTAATCGGATAATATGATGAGGTTGTATTTTGAGTATATCCGGCAATAAAAGCTATTATTGCTGCTGCTGCCCAAAGAATTATTGCTTGTTTCATTTTTTGACTTTTAACATTTGGCGAGAAATTTATAATAATCAATATCAAATTAAATAAAATTTAAATAAAATTTTTCTTTAGATTTAACAATTTGAACTTTAGAAATTTCTTTGTGATTATTATCCCTTTGAATTAGATAAAATTGTTTTAGCTTTTATTATAGATATAGAAATAAATTTTGAACATTAATGTACAACAACGTAAAAATTTTCGATTCACCAATAGAACTTGCCCGCTCACTTTCTTTAGAGATTCAAAGTGCCGTTAATAATAAGGCAGATAAATTTGCCCTTTCAATTTCCGGAGGAAGTACGCCTACTATTCTCTTCAATCAACTAGCTCAGCCGCCCTACAAGAATGAAATTAATTGGAACAAATTAAATTTTTTTTGGTGCGATGAACGGTGCGTTAGCCCAACCGACAGCCAAAGTAATTATGGCGAAGTAAAAAAAAATTTATTCGATTTTATTTCAATACCTGAAATGAATATTCACCGGATTCGTGGTGAGTCTGATCCAAATGAAGAAACAGTAAGATATGCAAGTGAAGTTGAATCTTGCCTTCCTTTTACTGAAAACAAACTTCCTCAATTCGATTGGGTTTTACTTGGTGTTGGAGGCGACGGACATACTGCTTCTCTTTTTCCAGGTAAAAATTTTCTCTTTATTTATTCAAATATAGCTGGAGTTGCTCAACATCCGGCAACTGGACAAAAAAGAATTTCCTTGACTAAAGAAGTACTTAACAATTCTAAAAGAATATCTTTCATAGTGACAGGGAAAAGTAAAGCTAAAGTAATT
>JAMCWE010000025.1 GCA_023475265.1 Bacteroidota bacterium | reverse complement strand
CATAATTACGCCAATCGTTACTTACGTCAAAGATAAGTATAATTTTCATTTCCAACATTTGGGCAAGAAAATCATTTTTTCAAAAACATTGTAATCTTTTACCGTCTCTATTTTATGACGCCTAACGTAGGAAGCTACACGCAGGGGCGGATTGCGGGCGATTTCCTGTCAAGCCGAAAAGCAGCCCGAGCGGAAAGATACACACCGAAAACCACCGCTGCCGCACTTGACGGGTAGCTGAAGTTGGCAGCTGGCTTTCTTTTCATTTTAGTAAGCGTTCTAATTCTGTTTTAAGTTTAGTTTTTCTATTCTCATGGAAATGTAAAAAATTGTCAAAGTCCAAATTCAAAGATTGGTCAATATAGTTATCGCTTAGAAACTTATTCTTGTCTGGAACAGTCAAATTATTTGAATCGTCAACAGAGTTAAGCCATTCTTTAAATGGAGTCTTATTCTTCTTTATATTTTCAATACCCTCCATTATCTGAAGGTTAGGTAAGGTATCTCGCAGTTCTAAATATTTCTTTTGATTGTCAAAAGAAATATTCGCTAAGTTCATTTTTGCTTCTGTAAATTGAGATTGGGGATGAATGTGGTCTTGATGAAATTTTATCTGCTCAAATTTAAAATTCGGATACAAAAATGATAAAACTAAAAATGAACTAGTCCCTTTTTTGTAACCAAGAATTTCATTTATATCATCATCGGTGATTTTTAACGATTTGTTTGAAGGTAGTTTAGTGCTAGCGATGCTGTCAAATTTGAATTCAGTTTCTTTAATAATAAAATCATCATTCGTAGTGTTTTTTACCCGAAGAGTATTTCTGAAATTTGTCAATACAGCATCTCCTTGACCGCTAAAAATGTTTTTAAGAAGTGCGTGATATAAATATTTTTTTAAGTCGTATTTGGTTTTCGAATTGAAAACTCCACCTTTCATTGCATAATATGCAATTGGCATAACTGAATTTTGTGAAGGTAATGTTGATCCATTTAATCCGAATTCTACTAACAATTCAACCGTTTTTTGAATTGCACATTTAATATTTTCCCAATTATCTTTAATCTTTAGGACATTTTCAGTTTTAAAACTTCCAACCTTAAATAGAACATCACAATCGGTTAGCATTAGACAATTTCTCATCACAAAGTCATTATTGAATGAAAAACCATCACCAAATTTATTTAATGTTGTTATAAAGTTTTCAATTTCGTCTCTACCATTTTCCCAATTTGCAACTATTGTAGAAAAGAGTAAATCTGTCTTAGATAGAATAGTTCCGCCACTATTAACTCGTACAAAGATTTTTAAAATGTTGTCTAGCTCTTGTTCTTCGATCTTAAAGTAGTTAATGAGTTCTTCTCGCACTAGTCTTGAATGTAAATCCCTTACTATTCTTTTAATTCTGTTTCTAGTTTCGGATTCATTAAGTTTTGCTAAGACTATTGGGACCGAATTGTTATCAGTCATAAGCTGATCATAAAATTCATCAACAGGAGGGCTGTCTTTATCCCAAGTAAGAACTTCTCTTACCTTGAACCAAAGTTTATCATTTGCCTTTTCATTTGCTTCGGTTTTTGTTATGAATTTGAATGAAAAATTAAATTCATTGTCTTCGTCTGTATGTACATCACTCAATAAATTAAGAAACAAAGTTCTTTTTGGAAAAGCATTATTATTTGTCCAGGAGTAATACGGTTTTTTAATCGCATATGTGCCTTGTAAGGCTAAGTATATTGAACTTAGTCGTTGCTGACCGTCTAATATTCCAATAATTTCATCCTTTAATTCCGGATTTGGAATTCTAACATTTAAATAACTATCTCGTTGATGATAATCCTGAAGAAATTTATAAAATACATAAGAATCAATATGCGGTCTTTTTAAGAACCAAAACAAAAAAGTACCTATTGGATAACCTTGTTGAATTGAATCAAAAAGTTTTTCAGTCTGTTCTTGTTTCCAAACGAATTTCCTTTGAATAGCAGGCAGATAGAGTTCATTGTTCCCAATCTTTTCGATTACCTGTTTAATAGTCAATTTTTCGTAGCTCATATCTGTTGTTATTGTTTTTAGAGTTGTTGTCCGCTAACTTTATTTTATCAAATAAACTGAAATTAATGTCATGTCAAAATATGTGATGCCGCGTCCGTTAAGCTTGCTGCCAACGGTTGACGCCAAGTGCCGAGCGGGTTTATGATGTTGGTTAGTCTCAGTTAGTCTTATATTGCCGGCAGCTAAGAAGCAGTTTCCTTCTTTACCCCGCATGGCATTTGGCGTTTGTTAGGCCACGTTGATATTGATCTCTTGACCATATTTAATGATCTCACTCACAAGAGGATCAGATGATTCAAATTCGCTTTCTCTAAACGGATGCGGCTCAATTCGACTGTCAATTTTACGTCTCAACCTCATTAATTCCAATTGCATATCAATTAAATTGCTATAGTCCTTGAATATCACAGCGATATCTATATCGCTATCTTCATTAAAGTTTCCCTTTGCGTAGGAACCAAAGAGGATTATTTTTATGTAGTTGTAATTTGCTTTTACAGCACCTGCATACTTTTGTGCGATATTTATAGCATCTGCTTTATCCATGATCTTAAAATTTTAATTTTCTCAATCCATTCTCCAGCAAACTCTTCGGTGCATAATAAATAAAATTCCCTTTTATAATCATCATAACGGGCATTGAGGTTAAACGAAGTTATTTTATCAAGCCAGTCAGATTGTTCATCGGATAACTCAATTTCACTAAGTTCTGCTAATCTGTATAAGTTATGAAGGAACGGTGAATGCTTTTTGTATTTGTTTACATAAACGGCTTTAAGCAATTTTTCTATTGAGATGTGACCTAAAAATAGAGCCCATCCATATGATTTTGAATGATATAGGCTTATCATTGTTTGAAAATCTTCATCGGAAGTTTCAATCCAGTGCTTAACTATTTTATCAACATCAATATTTGAGTCATCTTTACTCATTACCCTAAAATTTAGTCAAATATACAAATTTTAGTGACTGCTTATCGGAGCGAATCAATGTGGCCTAACGGTTGACGCTAAGTGCCTGGCGGGTTTATGATGTTTGTTAGTCTTAGTTTTGTTTGTGTTTCCGGCAGGTTGATATTGAAACCTTCTGCACCCCGCATGGCATTTGGCGTTTGTTAGGCGGC
>JAMCWE010000203.1 GCA_023475265.1 Bacteroidota bacterium | reverse complement strand
CGCAAAAGACAATTTCTTTGTACTGTTTAGGATCGCCAATTTCTTTTATATAAACGGAAGAATCGGGTTCTTCGCTTTTACTCATCTTTAAATTATAACCGCTAATTACTGATTCTCCGTTTCGATCACAGAACTCGCAGTTTGCATTACAGCGATTAGTAATATTAATGTAAAGTGAATTTCCGATTTTATATGTAAAACTTGTTCCCGGTTTTGATCCGATTCCAAACATACGAAAAACATTGTACGAAGTTACTCTTGCGACATCTTCTATATTAAGATGATGAATTTCCGCCATTGTTTCGGCGACTAATTTTACATACGATGGTTCATTTCTTTGACCGCGATATGGTTCGGGAGTCATGAAGGGAGAATCTGTTTCGAGCATTATGCTTTCAAGACTTAGACGAGAAATAAGTTCTCTTAAACTATCTTGTTTCTTAAAAGTTATATTCCCGGTAAATGAAATGAAGTGATTCAACTTTATGAGTTCTCTTGCGTGTTCAAATGTTCCGTTGAAGCAATGAAACTGAGCTTTTAATCCGGTATCTTGATATGTTCGGATTATCGACATCATATCTTCGTTTGATTCGCGATTGTGAACAATAATTGGTTTCTTAATTTTTAATGCAAGATCAACTTGAGCTTTGAAAGCTTCGATCTGTTTTTCCTTAGGAGAAAAATCATAAAAATAATCTAAACCGATTTCACCGATTGCAACTATTTTTTCATTCTGAGCAAGAGCTTCAATTTTTTCTATTAGTGAATTATCCCAATCTTTAGTTTCATGAGGATGAATACCAACAGCGCCGTAAATGAAATCATATTTTTTTGTTAGTTCTACAACTTCATAAGATGTTTTCAAGTCGGTCGCTGGAACAATAATGAAATCGATGCCGGAATCTTTGGCTCTTTTGATTACTTCTTCTATATCCTCGTTGAAATTAGGATAGAACAAATGTGCGTGTGTATCTATAAACATAATGAATTCTTCCTCCCCCATCCAAATAGCGATAGTAAGATTAATTTTTAATCAAATTTAATATTTGATCTGTTAAAATAAAAATTCAGCGCTTAAAGAATAATTACGAATAGGAGCTAAGTTTGCGATAAGCTCAACATAATTATAATTAAAAACATTGTTCACATTAAGATAAACTTTTACCGGGAATCCAAATGAGTTTAGATCATAACCAGCTCTTAAATCAAGAACTTTAATTTCAACTCTTTTAGTGCCGTCTTTAACTACACCAAGATTAACAAGCTCAAAGTCCATTTGTTCAACTTTACTTGAGTAACGAAAGTCAGCGCCAAGATCTAAATTGAAAATGTAATAATCTAAGCGCGCATATGCCATGTGGCGAGGTCTGTATTTTAACGCTTGATGAAGTTGTAAATCTCTTGCCCATAAGTAAGTATAATTTAACGACAGTTTCAATCTATCATCAAAAAAAGAATAATTAGAGTTGAATTCAAAACCTTGAATTCGAGCTCTTGTAATATTAGCGAAATATGCCAAACCATCTTTCGGATCAATCCCGGGTTCTATGAAATCATAATATTCATTCTGAAAGATTGCTGCATCAAAATCAATAAAGTTAGTGACTTGATAATTAGCGCCGACTTCAAATGTCCAGTTTGTTTCAGGCTTTAGATTTGGATTTGGTTTTATAGTAATTCCGCTTGCAGTTGTTGACGTAAATGCTTCTGCAAGTGTTGGTGCACGGAAGCCAGTTCCAAAAGATGATCTTAATGTCACTTTGTTTGATAACTTATAATTCAAACCAGCTTTGGGAGAAAAAGCGCTTGTACTAATTTGATTACTAAGCTTATTAAAATCATATCTAACTCCAAACGTTGTTGAAAGTGGGAAGCTAAATTTATAATCTGCTTGGGAATAGACACCAAATCCAAAAGCACTTTGATCATTGAAAATATTTGAAGTTACTTTATCTGTCGTACCTTCCACACCCGATACTAAAATTAAATTATCGGATAAGCTTGCGTTTGCTTGAACCTCTAATCTAAAAAGATTTGAGAGAGAATTATTGTGTGAAGTAGTTTGATCCTTCCAGTCAGATCGGTAATAGCTTCCTCTTACATTAATAAATAAGTTCTCGCTAAGAATATCTTTATAAACAGAACCGAACATATACCTATTTGAAGACACTCTTTCACCCTGATCAGCATCAGGAGGAACTAATGTATTTCTTGAATCTTTCCAGTAAATGAAATTTCCATGATCTTGATTAAGAGAATTTGCAAAGAAAGTAAGCGAGGATGAGTTAGAAAATTTATAAATACCTTTTAGATATCCAATGTATCTCGTATAGAAACCACTCTGTTCATAGCTCATATCTGATAATCGTGTTAATGAAACTGCATATCCAAAATTATTTATCCTGTCAGAGTGAGCAACTGTTAATCCGGTAAAAGTTCTAAGTTCGTTTGACCATTTCCAAATGCTATATGCAGGATTGTCATAAGTTCCTACACTTGTCTTTATATAAGTAACGGGCTTAGAAGTTATATCTTTAGTAATAACATTTACAACTCCGCCAATTGCAGATGATCCATATAGTGAACTAGCAGCGCCTTTAATGATTTCAACTCTTTCAATTTCCGGGATAGGAATGATTTCCCAAATTATTTCCCCGGTATCACCAGTATAATATGGAATACCATCTATTTCCAACAAGACTCTTGTTCCAGCGCCTCTGCTGTAACCGCTGGAACCACGAATGCTGATTTGATCATCAACCATATTTACCCCAGGAACATACCGCATTGCATCTTGAAGATCTGTAATGTCTTTTTTCTCTATTTCGTCTGAGTGAATAATATCAGCACTAACCGGCAGTTCCGAGATTTTTTGTGAATACTTGCTTGCTGTTACTACTACTTGTTGAGATTCGATTGGCTGCTGTTGAAGTACAATTTTCAATTGAATAGAATTTTCATTTATAATTTGATTAGAAATAATTTTTGTTTTATAACCGATACTAGAAAATTCGATATTGTAGTTTCCAGGTTTAAGATTATTGATTATAAATTTTCCGCGAATATCAGATACAGTACCAAAGTTTGTACCTTTCAAAATAACATTCACACTGGGGAGTGGATTTCCAGTTGAATCCATAATTGTTCCGCTGATGCTAAGATTTTGTGAAAAGATCGGAACAACTCCGAGTATCAATATTAAAAGTATTTTTTTCAATTACTAATTTTGAATATTATAATTATAAGAATTAATTATTGTTCATTTTATTTAGTTCCCTCCAGGCGGCTGAGGAGGCGGATCATTAAAATTGCATTCAATATTTATATTCCCAACAACTGTATTGAGAGGAATATTTAGTTTGCCAGGAGTCGTTGTATCGTTATTAGCATAATAAACCCCAACAACTTTCCAATCATTTCTATTTACAGTTAAGTTTGGATTTTTTGATTGCGCCACGGCTACATAAGAATATGTTCCTGCAGTAATCGGTAAAAAACCAGTATCTATAATTGTGGAATAATTATAAACACTTGTGTGTGGTGGAATGGGATGACCAATATATCCAACATTTAAAACGTTAAAAGATGCTGGAGAAATTAATGGCTCTTTAAAAACTACAAGGAGTGTCCAATTAACACTATCGGGCCAATTGCCGGTAAAAATAATTCTTCCACTAAAGCCAGCACTTTGATTTTCTTCTTCAGCAGTTGCTGGTGCAATTCCTTTATCGCAGCCAAAAATTAAAATTAGAGGAAGTATTATTAAAAGATATTTACATAGAATTTTCATTAGAAAAATATAAAGAGCATCAATATGATTTACAAACTCTTTGAATGGAAATTTTGAATAATCTTAGAGATAGCGTTGGCATTCTAAGATTGAGGTTAAAACGATTAAAGCATTATGTCTTTTAAAAAGCAAAGAATAAACTTGAAGTAATAGAAAAACTTATTAATATATAGAAAGAGAAAGCTAGGTGTTGGCTATTTACAGTATATTCAGAGCGCAATCAAAGCGCATTCAAATTTACATAAGTAAGAATTAAGATTTGCCCAGATAAAGAATATTTAGACCACTTCTCCGATAATAATCGGTTGTTCACCAACTTCATTAGAAAGTTTTATTGCAGATTCCACATCATTCTTATCAGCTACAGCAATTAAACCAATTCCAATATTAAAAACTTTTCTCATTTCTTCATCGCTTATATTACCAGTTGATTGAATGAGCTTAAACAGAGCTGGAACTTTCCATGCGTTCCAGTTTATATTAAGAGACAAGTCTTCATGAATAATTCTTTTAGTGTTTCCAATAATTCCGCCACCGGTAATATGCGAAAGTCCTTTTACATTTAAATTTTCTTTGAGGTGAGATATTAATTTTAAATATGATTTATGAACTCTTAACAATTCTTCGCCCAAAGAATATTCCAAGTCTGAAATTTTATCAGTCAGCTTATATTTTTCTAGAAGAATTTTTCGAGCAAGTGAATATCCATTAGTATGAAGTCCATTTGAAGCAAAACCTAAGAGGACATCTCCTTTGATAATTTTTTTACCATTAATTACTTTTTCTTTTTCAACAATTCCTACAATTGTTCCCGACATATCATATTCATTTTCGGAATAAAGACCGGGCATCTCAGCAGTTTCACCACCGATCAAAGCACAATCATTTTGTTTGCTTGCAATTGAAAATCCTTCAATTATCTTTTCAGCTTTTTCAGGATCTAATTTACCAAAGGCAAGATAATCTAAAAAATAAAGAGGCTTTGCACCGCATACAGCAATATCATTTACACAATGGTTCACTAAGTCTTGCCCAACCGTATTATGTTTATTCAAGGCAAAAGCAATTTTTAATTTTGTTCCGACACCGTCAACACTTGAAACAAGAACCGGATGTTTATATTGAAGTAAATCAAGTTCATAAAATGCACCAAACAATCCGATATCGGAAATTACATTTTTATTAAAAGTAGATTTCGCTAACGATTTTATTCTTTTAACAGTTTCATCACCTGCTTCAATATCTACCCCGGCAGATTTATAAGTATTTTCCAATCGGATACCTTCAATAAATGATAATAAATTAATTAAATCTTTAATTAAAATTTACGATTAAAGATTTTTTGAAACAAAGAAATAAAAGAATGCATGAGATTATTGTCCTATCAAATTCATAATCACGCAGCATGATATACTTTCTTTTGTTCAAAACAGATTTTTAAAAATTAATATCTGATTTGCTTTTCAAAATATTATTCACATTCAGACAAAAAGAGTTGGAAAAAATTAATCCTCCAAGTAGAGCACTGTTAATAGGAGTTATAACAATAATTCATCATTGGAAATTTTGCCTACAAAAAATTATTTTTCAATAATGCAGAAGAAAAAATATTAAATGATAAAAAAAGTTTTGATTATTTATTCAACATGGGAATTGATTTATCTCATCTCTGAAAAACAGTTTCATTTAATTCTTACAAACTGGAAATAATTTAAACATTTCTTCAAAATTTAAGTTGAATTAGAAAAACAAATCAAAAATTTCTACGGTACATAATTTGTTTAATGATCACGAATTCAAATTAATTTAATAATTAACGGGGATCTCTTATGAACAAATTAAAGTTACTTTTTTCAACCCTAATAATGGGAATTTTTGTTTTTCAACCGCTGATTTCAACATCAGCACAAACAGCTAAGATTTTAACCGCACCTGTTTACCCACGAACAATGGGTACTGCACCTGCAGGGACAAATCCTGTTTATAGCGGTATTAAAACCGCTGCAAAAGGGATGAAGGTTTTTCTTACAGCTGATACTACAGGTGGTGTTAATACTTTCTCTTGGTCAATTACGAACCCAACTGGTTCGACAACTACCTTGAGCAGTACTACAACACAAAATGTTAATTTTGTTCCTGACACAACTGGTCAATATTTTGTTAGTTTAACTGTTGGATCGACTACAGATATTGATACTTTTACAGTCGGCACATATAAAGGTGTTGCTGGAAGTTCTGGTTTGTACTGTTCAACTTGCCATAATACTACTTATACAAGTTGGCAACAAACACCTCATGCTAAAATATTTAAAGAAGGTATAACTGGTCAGTTAGAAGTTGCACCAGTTAACGGACAGCAGATGGGTCTTTATTCTGTTGCTCGCTGTGCCAAATGCCATACTACAGGCTATGACCAATCTGCAAATAACGGCAATTTTGGCTATTTAAGTCATCAAAGCGGTTATGATACAGTTTGGGCAAAAACCTATACTCCTCAAAGTGGAATGTATTTAATTCCTCAAAATGATCAGACAGCATGGAATCTATTATCTACAAACTCAACTTACTCAAACGCAGCTCCTGTTTCTAGTATCAGTTGCGAAAGCTGCCATGGACCAGGCTCCGAACATATCGCTGGTCTTGGTGATGTCAAAAAAATAAGCAAAACTTTGGATGCTGGAGTTTGTTTACAATGTCATGATGCACCAACACATCATACAATTGGAACCTATTATGAAACTTCCAATCATGCTACTATGCCGCTTGCCGGAAGCCATGCAACTTCTACGTCTTGTTTCCCTTGTCATAGTGGAAGTGCATACTTCAAATATACTCAAAACCAAACAACGCCTGGATACACTACAGCTGATGGTGGACAGGATATTACTTGTGCAGTTTGTCATGACCCACATGTAGCCACAAACTTTGGGCTTCGTTTAGCCACTTCTATAACTTTGCAAAATGGCTATAAAGTAACTAGCGGTGGTAACGGTCAACTTTGTATGAGATGTCATCAGGCTCGTACAAACGGTAATACCGTTGTTACAAATACAGCTCCATATTATGGTTTCAAAGATCGTTTCGGACCTCATCATGGACCGCAATCAGATATGTTTTGGGGTCAGAATGCTTATCAATTTAGTGATTCTACAATTACAGGATTGATGACACACAGTTCCGTTCCGGATGCTTGCGTTACCTGCCATATGGCTAACATCGGAACCGGAAACAGCCCAAGCCATCAATGGAGTATGGTTGATACAACTGGCGGTACGCCGAAAGATTTAGTAGGCGGATGCGTTAGCTGCCACGGACCAATTACATCATTTGATGATATTAAAGCAAGCTCCGATTGGGACGGTAACGGTAAAATAGAAGGCGTCCAAACCGAAGTGCAAGGGATGGTAAACCTTCTGGCTTCATTGCTACCGAAAGATTCGAATGACCCTACATCGGTTGCTTACAGAATGTATGATTCCTTGAAAGTTAAGGGACAGCCGAATATTATTAAAGGCATCTATACTTATTACTTTGTCACCGAAGATAAGAGTATGGGCGTGCATAATGCAAAATATACTGTTTCATTATTACAAAAAGCATTAAGCAATCTCGGTTGGGTTGTGCCTGTAGAATTAACTTCATTTACTGCTTCAGCAAATTACAACAAGGTTTCTCTAAGCTGGCAGACAATTACAGAAACCAACAACAAAGGATTCGAAATTCAGAAGAAGTTAGACAATTCCTGGGTGACCTTAGGTTTTGTCGGCGGTAAAGGAACTTCAACTAATATTTCGCAATATTCTTATGTCGATAACTTGAGTGATGCTGAAAGCGGTAAGCTTACTTATAGATTAAGACAAATTGATCTAAACGGTAAAACTCATTATTCAAAAGAAGTTGAAGTGAACGTTGTTGGTGGTCCTAGTAATTATACATTATATCAGAACTACCCGAATCCATTCAATCCTTCAACAACAATTAAATTCTCATTGCCTTTTGAAAGCAATGTGAAAGTTGTTATCTATAATATAACCGGAGCGGTTGTTAAAGTAATGGTAAACTCAGTTCAATCAGCTGGCGTTCATCAGTATACTTTGAATACTGCTTCATCAGGTCTTAGCTTATCATCGGGTATTTATTTCTATTCGATAGAAGCTACATCGTTGGATGGTACACATTCATTTAGAGAAACCAAGAAAATGGTTCTAATGAAATAAGAATCTATCCTCCTTTCAATTAACCCGGTTGTGCTTTTAGTATAACCGGGTTTTTTATTTAATTACGACTACCTTTAAAACTAATTTGATATTTTTATTCTTAATTAAATCTAGTATCCTTAAACTAATTCACCTTATTAATAAGTATTGGAGCTCACTTTACGCATTATTCCTCAAGGTCACTCCGTGGCGGATTTAGAGTTTGAGAGATACTTAATTGCTGAGCAACATTGAAGGTTTTAGGAAGCAACCTTCAATGTTTTATTAAACATGCTTAAGTTGGGTAAAATAATATGGAGTAATCCTTTTGTTTATTTCCTAATACTATGATGAAGATTACAAGTTCGAAATCTTAATTCAACTAAACGAACATAATAAACGTCTAACAAATTGATTTTAAAAAAAAGTGAATGTATCTGTTGAATGAATATTTGGATATTTTAAGAAAGGTGATTAAATGAATACGAAAAACAAAAATATTGCAAAAGGAATTTTATACTTCGCTTTAATAATTGGATTTATTATTTCACCCGCATTTGCTCAAAGCGGCGTCAATAAAAATTCCGACAAAACAGTAAAAATTTTAGTTGAATACAAATTAGTTAAAGATAATCAGCTTGATAACGAAAATATTAATGTAATTGTAAAAAATAAAACCGTAACGCTAACAGGAAATGTTCAATCAATTAGTGAACGCAATGAAGCCGGTAAAGATGCGGCAAGTGCTTGTCATGATTATACAATTGCTAACAATTTGAAAATTTCCGATTCAAATATTCCTTCCGAAAAAATAGTAAAAAATGTTTTGGAAAGAATTCATAATAATGCATTCTACGGAATTTTCGATTGGGTTAATGCGCGGGATACTGACGGAGTTGTTACACTTACAGGCTGGGTTCATGTACCCTGGTATAAAGAATGGTTTCAAAAAGAAGCCGAGAAAGTTGCTGGTGTAAAAGAAATAAAAAATGAAATTCAATCTACTTTCGGGCCGGGTTCAATAGGATATCGAGCCGCAAGACTGATCTACAGCGATCCCATGTATGAAGGTATGCAATATATGTCAAACCCGCCAATTCATATAATTGTAAACAATGGCTCAATTATTCTGGAAGGAAAAGTTTATTCGGATTCCGAAAGCGGATGGCTTGAAACTCTTTTAAGATTTAACACAGATGCATTTGATGTAAATAACAATCTTGTTATTAGAAGTTAATTAAAATATAGCTGTAGAGATTCTTATTTGATGAAGCGAAAAAATAGTAATTAAATAAGTGTCTCTACAGCACGAATTTATTTTCTGCCTTAGTTTAAATACCCAACCTAATTAAAGGTTTGACAAAAAATCTAAAACATTTCAATTCTAAACGAATCAAAGACAAATAATTTTCATCAAATTGAATAATGAAGTATATTGTTATATTTGAGGAAAGACATATTTACTAATACTCAACCAAATATTCTTTAAATTTTAGTATATTTATCACCTTAAAATTTAAGATTAATCTTTATGTTGAATGAAGAATTAAATGATCGAGAAAAAAATATTCTGCGGCATATAATTCAGGAATTTATATCCACAGCAGCTCCGGTAGGTTCTAGGAATATTGCAAAAAATTATAACCTCAATATTTCTCCGGCTACTGTAAGAAATATTATGGCCGATTTGGAAGAATCCGGGTTTATCGATCATCCACATACTTCTGCCGGAAGAATTCCGACTGATAAAGGTTACCGTCTTTATGTAGATTTTTTAATGAACGTGCAGGAACTTAGAAAATCTGAAAAAGGAATAATCAATAGAAATATCGAGGAAACAGTTGTTGAAACTGATGAGCTTCTTCAGACTGCATCAATTTTATTGAGCAACATTACTCATCAGCTAGCTTGTGTTTCGTATCCAAAGCTTGATACAGGTTATCTGGAAAAATTGCAGATTGTGAGTTTATCTTCAACAAGAATATTAGTTATTATTACTATAAAATCAGGCCTGGTAAAAACTATTACGCTTGAACTTTCTTCCGATATCAAACCTACACAAATTGAATCTGTTCAAATTTTATTAAACGAAAAACTCTGCGGTTTAACTTTTAAAGAAATAAGAGCTACTTTTAGGGAAAGATTTAAAGATATTGAAGAAGATCATAAAGCGATAATAAGAGTTTTTGTTGATTCGGTTGATAAGATATTTAAAGACACTAACAAATCAAATAAGCTGGTTATAAAAGGCGCAAAAGATTTTGTTAAGCAGCCTGAGTTTGAAGATCCAAATAAATTTCAAAGCATAATTGAACTAATTGAAGATGAAGATATTATAATTAACATTATGGAAAAATCCACTGACGCAGCTCCGGATCAAGTTTTCATTTCCATCGGAAGTGAAAATGAGAAAGAAGAGTTGTCGGAATATAGTTTTGTAAGTAAAGATTATAAACTTGGTGATGTTTCCGGTACTTTAGGTATTATCGGCCCTAAACGAATGGATTATTCAAAAGTTGTGGCGATAGTCGATTATATGGCAAAGATTTTATCTGAAGTTATAACAAACCCTATTCAGAAATAAAGGAGAATATTGTAATGAAGAAAGAAAAACATGAAATAAAAATAAACGGCGACGAGCAAGAAATAAATAATGGAAAAGAAAATTTAGATAATAAGAATTTATATTCTAATGAATCAATGCATACTGAAAAGGAAGATAAAAATAATCTGAAAGAATTATCTGATGAATTGGCAAAAGCCAATCAAAAAATTTCCCAGCTTGAAAATGAAGTTTCAGATTATAAAGATAAATTATTGCGAAAGGCTGCGGAGTTCGAAAATTATAAAAGACGAACTGAAAATGAACAGCTTAATCTTTTAAAGTATGCCGCTGAATCATTCATCGTAAAACTGCTACCAATTGTAGATGATTTTGAGAGATCACTGCTTCATTTGGATAACGCAAAAGATGTTGATTCAATTAAACAAGGAATAAAACTTGTTTATGATAAATTGATAAAAATTCTCACCGATCAAGGTGTAACTAAAATAGATTCCGTTGGAAAACCATTCGATGTACATTTTCATGAAGCTTTAATGCAAAGAAAAGCCGAAGGAGTAAAACCTCACACAGTCTTAGATGAAGTTGAAAAAGGTTATATCTATAAAGATAGGGTAATACGCCATGCTAAAGTTGTAGTGAGTGAAGATTCGATGGAAGAAACGACTAACCAATCAGATATTGATTATAAAAATAATAGTGAGGGTAAATAGTAAAGATGGCCAAAAGGGATTATTACGAAGTTTTAGGGGTTGCTAAAAATGCCTCTAAAGAGGATATGAAAAAAGCTTATAGAAAATTGGCTATGCAATTTCATCCGGATAGAAATCCCGATAATAAAGAAGCTGAAGATAAATTTAAAGAAGCAGCCGAAGCATATGAAATTCTTAGCGATGATGATAAAAGAGGAAAGTACGATCGTTTTGGTCATGATGGAGTTAGAGGAAGCGCATATGGCTCACAAGGATTTACAGATATTAACGATATCTTCTCCCACTTTTCGGATATTTTCGGCGGCTCTTCAATGTTTGATGATTTTTTCGGAGGCAGCCAACGAAGCAGAGGGAGAAGACAAGGCACCGGCACTCCTGGTTCAGATCTTAGAGTAAATATGAAACTGACTCTTGAAGAAATTGCTTCAGGTGTTTCTAAAAAAATTAAAATTAAGAAGCAGATAAAGTGCAGCCAATGCGGCGGAACCGGAGCTAATGCCGGAACTTCTACAAAAACTTGTCCGGTTTGTCATGGCACTGGTGAAATAAAAACTGTATCGAGATCTGTGTTCGGTCAATTTGTAAATATTACAGCATGCTCAAATTGCAATGGAGAAGGCTCGGTAATTGATGAGCCGTGTAAAAAATGTATGGGCGACGGAAGAGTTACTGATGAAGCAACAATAAATATAAACGTTCCGCCGGGAGTTCATGACGGAAGTTATATGACATTACGAGGGGAAGGAAACTCAGGAAAACGCGGCGGACAGCCTGGCGATATTATTGTTGTCTTTCAGGAAATTCCTCACGAATATTTTATTCGTGAAGGCGACGATATTATTTATGATCTGTTTGTAAGCTTTCCAACTGCTGTAATAGGTGCTGAAGTTGAAGTTCCTACTTTGAACGGAAAAGCAATAATAAAAATTGAAGGCGGAACACAACCCGGCAAATTATTAAAAATGAGGGATAAAGGGATAAAACATCTTAATCAATCCGGTCATGGCGATCAGCTGGTGCGGGTTAATATTGAAATCCCGAAGAAAGTTTCAGGAAAAGAAAAAGAACTGTTAAAAGAATTATCCGAAATGCAAAGTTTTAAGAAATCTTCTAACTCTGACGATAAGAATTTCTTCAAGAGGTTTAATTTCTAATTAATAACTAAACAACTTTTATGCTCAAAAAACTTTCTGAGCGAACCGGACTAACTCAAACTGAAATTAAAGTAATCGGCTTTTTATTAATTACGTTGTTTATAGGCTTTACTTACAAAACTTTTTTTAAGCAGAATGGGAATGAGCAAACCAGAGAATTTAATTACGCCAAGGAAGACAGCACATTTCTAAATTCAGGAAGTAACTCCGATACATCTGAAACTATTGCAAACTCAAATGAGTTAAAAAATAAAGATGATGTTTTAGAATTAAAAAATAGCTCAAAGAATTTTTCTGCTAAAATACTTCCTGCTGAAAGAAGCATTAACTTAAACAAAGCTGACACCAATTCACTCACCAATCTTCCGGGTATCGGGAAGAAAACTGCTGATAAAATCATTGAGTTAAGAAATCAGCTCGGCAAATTCAAAAATTTTGATCAGCTGCTTCATGTTAAAGGAATTGGCAACGCCAAATTAGCCAAAATCAAAAAGTACGCTTATATTGAGTAATAAAATATTTTTAATCTTAGAAGAAAGCACTGATGGCAGGTTTTGAAAATCAAGTTGGTTTTACAATATCAAATTCCAAGCTTCAGCTTGCGGAAGTAATTTATTCTGATGGGCGATTCGTTCTTAATAATGTTGACGAAGCTTACTTCAACGAGTCTTTAAATTTTGAAAAAGACAAAGAGACAAAAATTTTCTCATTGCTGCAGGGAGCTTTTAATGAATTGTTAATTAAAAAGCCTCTTCAAAGCACTTCTGTTTCATTTGCTTTGCCTTTCGAATTATTTTACGTAATGCAAGTTCCTTATGATAATACTTTGCTTCATCAAGATCTGATTGAAGAATTTAAGTGGGAATTTTCAGTTTTGTATCCATACTTATCAACCAATGATTTTGTTATTCAATATTTTGAAGTTGAAAAAAATAACCTGATTGATCAGAGCACAGTAATTGTAATTGCTATTCCAAGAAAATTTCTTCAGATAATTCATAATTTTTGTAATAACAATAATCTTAAGTTAAAATTTATTGATAACATTCATGTTGCCTCTGAAAGAGCGCTTATGTTAAACTATCCAAGTGCTTCAAGAGGATTAACGATGAGCGCTTATTTAGGCAACAAATATTTTTCGCTCATATTTTCTCTGGATGGCAAGCCGATTTATTTTAAAGTAATTCCGTTAAACGATGCAGCCGAAATTCCATCGCTGCTTTTAGTTGAAACATCGCCGCAAAAATCATTTAATATAAGCAGGAATCAAATAGATAATGCATTTATTACCGGAGAGGAAATTTCCGCTACAATAATTCAAACATTGAATAATGCTCTCGAAATCGATTTTAAATATTTCAATCCTTTTGATAAGATAAAGCCTGATCCGAATTTATTCGGCAACAAATATTATTCAGAAAAGTTCAATTCTTTCTCCCCTTCCGCCGGTATTGCTTACAGACTAGCTTGATGATAGTCAGATTGGCAAAATATAAATGAAGATGAGAATCATCTCCGGAGAATTCAAAGGAAGATTAATCAACGTTCCCAAATCAGATTTAATTAGGCCCACAACCGACAGAGTAAGAGAAACATTATTCAATCTTCTAAATAATATAATTAACTTCGACGGAATAAATGTACTAGATGTATATGCGGGCTCTGGGTCATTGGGATTAGAATGTTTGAGCAGAGGCGCGTCTTCGGTAGATTTTGTGGAGAAGAATTTTGTTATTCAAAAAAATCTTCATGAGAATATTGCATCATTAAAAGTTGAGGACCGCTGTACAATTTATAAAATGGAGGCTGTTAGATTTTCCAGCTTACCAAAGAAAAAAAATTATAATTTAATACTTGCCGATCCGCCTTTCTTCAAAGATGACGTTTACACAGTTGTGAAAAATCTTTTTGCCCAAAACTTTTTATCTGAAAACGGCATAATGATTATCGAGCGCTCCAAGCAGACAAGAGAAAAAGACGTTCTAAATCTGGGTGTTGAGCCGTTTAAGATTATTGGGGATGCTTGTCTGTATAGACTAACTTCTTAAAAATTATTAAAAGCTTGTCAGCCTAATTTTTTGATATAAGTAAATTCAATTTTATCGATGCCGTATTGATTCGGATTTTTATGTATAATGCCGCGGAATTCAACTCGCAGTTTATCGATTCTAAACTCATCGGACAAATTTGTGGGAACAAATTGCCTATCATCTTCCGTTATGATTGTAAATTCATTACCGGCTTTTGTAATTGTGCCTTTGCCGGAAATTTCCTGTCCGTCGATAAAGCTTTCAATCATTTCTTTGCAGCTATTTATAAACAAGCTCGACAGTATGATATACACGACTAAACAAGCATTTTTAAATTTTGATTTCATAATCATCACCTAAGTCCTAAACTTAAAGACAAAATTGTATATCTATCTAACTGACAAAAACAGCCGTTTTCATTTGGTGCGTATTTATCATACAGAATTTTAAGGGTAAAATTATAAGCCCAGCAAGAGCTGATAAAATGGCAATCAATAAAGATTTATCAACAATTATTTCATTATCCTTTTTCACCGCACTTCTTTCAATTACTTCCGGAGGACCGCCGTATTTTAGCTGAGGATAGTAACCCGTTAAAAAAAAACAGAAAGGTTAAAATAGATTTTATAATTGATGATTTCATATTGCATCCTTAAGTTTTAATTTCAGGAGACAACATATATTTTTACATATTCAGTGATGTCATGGAATTGTCAAAGAGATGTTAAACTACTGTAACCGGGAAAAGTTGTTTTTCGAATTATACTGAGAACACAACCGGTTTAGTTTCTTTTATATTTACAGAGATTAATAACATAACCGGTGCAATGATGATTGTGAACTGCATGATCGATGCGCTTACTAGCTCGTAACCAAGTATCAAACGAGGTATCAGCATAAGAAAAACATAAATCAATGGACCAAAAGATATACCGAGCAGCGCACAATAAATTTTCTTTCTGTAAATTTTATCTTTTATCGTCAATGCCGAATGTTCAAACTTTGCAATTGTTAAGATCAGTCCGAAGATTAAAAATATATCTGCAACTTTGGTGTGAAAACTTAGAAAATACGAGTCGGTAATATTTTTATCAAAGAAAAAGATGGCAATTAAATTGCATATGTTTATTATGAAAAAAGTCGTGCTTGCAAAATAAAAAGGTACTAAGACAACAAATTTAGATTTTGATTCGGACATGGGATAAGTAAAGCTGAAATGCAGAAATAGTGCGGGGACAAAAAATATTCCCAGCTCAAAGAAAGTAAATAGAAGAAAATTTATCAGTGGGCTGTAAGTAACCGTCTCACCCCAATCAAAAATGACCATCATTCCGGTAGAAATTGCAAGCATGTGAAGGATGTATGCGAATGCCGTCGGCTTGAATCTTAAAAGAATATAGATGCCTGTGAAAAAATAAAATAGAGTAACCAACGCCATAATTCCAAGCTCGCTTAAAGCGTATTTGGGAAGAAGCTGAACGACATTTTCAAAAATTCTTCCGTGCAGTTTTGACTTAATGGTAACTGTGTCATTGATCGAATGATTTAATAAATAAAATTCAAGTAAACCATCCCGATCAATTTTCTTTCCGTCAAATTCTGTAATCTCTTCACCGGCATAAATGTTGTGAACATCAAAGCTGAAGCTGTTAATAATATTTGAATATCTTGGAGGCAGCCCTGCTCGATTCATCAAAAGCCGGAAATTAATTATTCCAAATAAGATCAGAATACAGTCGAGAATTAATATTTTTGCTATCAAATTTTTTTTCATAGCCATTTATAATTTCTAATTAACTATAATTGAAAGCTTGTCTCTCGCCATTGCGATTGTGCAAGGCAAATATCCTGCCGGATCTCCGTCGAATTCAACATCCGGATGAATATCGTTCATAAATATTTCTATTTTTGCTGCGTATTCAATTGATAAAAGCGGAGTGTTCACAAATTCTTTTCCGGAATAAA
>JAMCWE010000027.1 GCA_023475265.1 Bacteroidota bacterium | reverse complement strand
ATCATTTATAAACCCATCCGCAGATCCGTTAGGCGCTGGTTACAATGCTATTCAAGCAAAAGTAGCAATTGGATCGGGTGGTTTTTTAGGGAAAGGATTTTTAGCAGGAAGTCAAACTCAATTACAAAGACCAATCCACCAATAAAATATAATGTACCGAATAATGAAGTGACCGCAAGAATTGCAGGCGAAAGTACAACGAATAATCCAAATAGACTTATCCCCTTCCAATAAAGAATTGCTAATATTAAACCAAAAAATACAAATGAAGTTCCTAAATCAGGTTCTAACATTATCAGGATGACTGGAATAAAACCAATTGCTAAGGAAATAAAAATATCTTTGAAGGAATCAATATCTGTAGATTTTCTACTTAGGAATGCAGACATAATTAATACTGTTCCCAACTTAGCTAATTCAGAAGGCTGAAATCCAATTCCTTCTATTCCCAACCAGCTTTTTTGACCGGATATTCTTTTTCCAATCACTAATACGGTTAATAAAAACAATAACGAAATTAAATACGTTGGTAAGGCAATTGTTTTAAATGAATTTGTGGGAACAGAATAAACTACAAAAAATATAATGAATGAACCTAAGCCCCAAATAAGTTGTTTATGAAAATTGCCAGATGCATGCGGGTTATTTAAAGTTGAACTGTATATAGCAAGAAGTCCAATACAAAATAAAATTGAAGCTGGAATAAGTAATCCTAAATCAAATTTATCTTTAAGTTTATAATCAATTCGCAATTGATTCTCCAATTAACTTATTCTTAATATCATCAACTTTTGATTTTTCTTCTTGTTTAATTTTATCTTTAAGTAAATATGCTTCAATCATTTTCTTTGCAATCGGTGCAGCATATGTAGCACCAAAGCCAACATTCTCAACAAAAACTGCAACTGCAATTTTAGGATTATCAAATGGTGCAAACCCAATAAATAAGGCGTGATTTTTTCCATGAGGATTTTGTGCAGTACCGGTCTTACCAGCAATTTGTATATCTTTAGAACGAATGCCCGCCGCAGTTCCGGAACCATTTACAACTAAGAACATTCCTTCTTTTACGATATTAAATATGCTGCTATCTATTCCAACATTTATTTTTTTATAACTAAATGGTACAAGTTTTTTTGTATTATTAGTTAGATATCCTCTTACTAAGTGAGGTGTATAAGTAACCCCATCATTTGCAATTAAAGAAACATACTGAGCTAGTTGAATTGGCGTAACGTTAACTTCGCCTTGCCCAATTCCTAAGCTCGCCATTATGCTTTTAGGCCAATCGGGTCCGTAAAGTTTTTGATAATATTGCGGAGTAGGTATAAAACCCTTTGCTTCATCTCCAATATCGATATGAGTAATTTGTCCGAAACCAAATTTCTTAGCATATTCATCCCAATTAGTCATTCCAATTTTATAAATCAAATTATAGAAAAAAACATTGCATGAATGTTCTATTCCATGTATTACATTAAGAGTACCATGAACCGCATCGCACTTGAAATATCTTCCATAAAATTCTTGTCCGCCCCGGCAAGTAAAAGTTGTAGAAGTTGTTATTGTGCCGGTATTCAATGCGCAAACCGCTTCCATCAATTTGAAGGTTGAGCCTGGCGGATTTGCAGCCATAGTAGCTCTATTAAAAAATGGCTTATCAGGATCATTGTATAATTTCTGTAAATAATCTTTTGATGTAACATATGAAAATTCACTTAAATCATAATCCGGTGCACTGGCTAAAGCTAATATCTCACCAGTTTTTGGCTCAATAGCAACTGCGGCTCCTCTAAATCCCTTTAAAGCATCTTCTGCGGCTCGCTGCACATCGGAATCAATTGTTAGGACAAGGTCATCACCCTTTACAGATGGTACATCTTCGGTTCCATTTTTAAATCTGCCAATTTCTCTTCGCCTAGAATCTACTAAAACATATTCATAACCTTTCTCTCCGCGAAGAAATTTTTCATAAGCTTTTTCAATACCGCTGTATCCAATGTAATCTCCTGGTTTATAATATTCTTTGTGTTTCTCTAATAATGCTGGAGAAATTTCTTTTGTATATCCAAACATATGAGATCCGCGAATTCCTGCTGGGTAACTTCGCTGCATTTCTACAATGTAATCAACACCAGGAAGATGTTCGGAATTTTCTTCAAGCCAGGAAACTACTTTAAAATCAATTCCTCTTTTAATTCGAATAGGAACAAATTTTGAAAATAGTCGATTGCCATATAAAATTTTATTTATGTAACCCGGTTCTTCACCAAGAACTGCTTCAAGATATTTGTTTAATGAAGTGTCATATTCGGCTGGAGTAATTCTAAGAGTATATGCTGGAACATTACTTACGACTACATTCATGTTCCTATCATAAAATACGCCTCTTAAAGGGGTAAGTTCTATTCCTTTTATTGCATTGTTTGCTGCCTTCTCGCTGTAATTGGTATGTTCAATTATTTGCATTTGAAATAATCTAAAGCCAAGCAACGTAAAAAAACCGACAACAATAAAATAGATAATTGATTTTCTTTGGATAGAAGCAAATCTATCAGTGCTCAATTAATACTCCTTTTGGGATAGAACAAAATTACAAAAACACTCAATGCAGAAGTATAAACTCCCGGTAATATACCTTGTTCAAAAATTAAGCGGAAAAGATTTGTATTTAAATCAACTGAGGAAAAGAAAGAATTAATAACCAAATCAACAACTGAACAAAGCAGAACAATCAAAACGAAAATATATGATTTGAAATAAATTTCTCTTTTATTTTCATTTGAAAAATATCCGGCAATAAAACCCGCAAGAGTTTTGGAAATCATTGTACTACCGAGTAAACTACCTGTTATTAAATCAAAAAGAAAACCATAAATGGATCCTAATACCGTACCGTATAACTGCCCGGATCGCATTGAATAAAATACCAGTAAAATTAAAATTAAATCCGGCGTTATACCATTTACAGTTATAAGGGGAACAACTGTTGTTTGAATTATTAATACTGGAAAGAAGAGCAGGATAGACCAAATATATTCTGATCGCATTTACTTGTAAGACTCTGGCTTATTTCGTTTATAAAAATTTAATTGAAGACCGTCTTGTATTTTGTTTTCAACAATTCCGATAACAAAGACATGTTCGGTCCGAATAAAATCAACAAAAGGTTTAATTTTTACTTCATTAAAAATTCCAGTTTCCACTTTACTTAAACCTAAAACTATACCAATTGGAATTGGAATGTCAACTATAGAACTAAGTTCCGATGTTATAATTCTGTCGCCAGGTTCGATGTCATAAGTTTTTGGAATATCGATCATTACTAAATCAGAGCCATCCCATTTCATAATACCATCAACGCGGCTTCTTTCATCTTTAACAGTTAACTTTAGATCAAGATTCTTTAATGTTCGGACAATTGAAAAATCATCTGATGTTGAATTTACAATTCCAACTAAACCATGATCATTTATTACCGGCATTCCTGGTAAAACACCATTTCTTTTTCCTGCATTTAATGTAAATGTACTTTGTGATTTGGATAAAGATTTAGAAACTATTGCAGCAGGAATTAAAGGATAGCGTGTTGTATCTTTAAGTGCAAGTAATCCTTTTAGCTCGGAGTTTTCGATTCCATATTTTCTTAATTCACTTACTTGAAGCATCAAATCGGCATTAAGCTTTCTTAATTCTTCATTCTCACTTCTAACTCCGGCAACATTAAATACATTTGAAATTACAGAAGTAAAAGCAGCGAAGCTTCCGAAGGCAAGTGATTTAACTTTTTTTGCTGCTGGTTTTTGATTGAGCGACAAAGTAATAAGCCCGATAATAAGAAGCACAACCAAAACAATATATTCTTTGAAGTTCCCCCAAACGTTAGAAAAGAACCTAAACATTAATATCTTCTATTTCTAATTAATACTTTTGAATAATGATTTAAATTATCGATTACTTTTCCAGCACCTCGCACAACTGCTGTTAATGGATCTTCTGCAACATGCACAGGTAAATTAGTTTCCATCCTTATTCTTTCATCCAAACCTTTAAGCAATGCACCGCCGCCGGTTATCATTACGCCTCTATCCAAAATATCTGCAGATAGTTCCGGTGGCGTTCGTTCGAGTGATTGTCTAACCGCATCAACAATCTGAACTATTGATTCATTCAATGCTTCCCTAATTTCAACTGAACTAGCTTCCGTTGTTTTGGGAATTCCTCCGACAAGATCTCTACCTTTAACTTGAATAGTAATTTCTTCTTTCAATGGTACGGCTGAACCGACTTCACATTTTATCGCTTCTGCAGTTCGTTCACCAATTAATATATTATGATTTTTTTTGAAGAACTGCATGATTGCATAATTCATTTCATCACCGGCAATACGAATTGATTCTTCATTAACAATACCTGACAAAGCAATGACGGCAATTTCAGTAGTACCCCCGCCAATATCAATTATCATGTTTCCAACAGCGGCTTCAACATCAATACCTATCCCGATTGCAGCTGCCATTGGTTCTGCAATTAAATGTACTTCTTTTGCACCGGCATGTTCAGCGCTATCTCTAACTGCTCTTTTTTCAACTTCAGTAACACCGCTTGGAACTGCTACTACAACTCTCCTGCTTGATATTGCGCCAGCTCTAACTTTCTTAATAAATGCTCGAATCATTCCTTCGGCTATTTCAAAATCTGCAATAACACCATCACGCATCGGGCGTGTTACTCTTATTTCTTTATGCTCTCTTCCTTGCATTTCTTTTGCCTTATTGCCGAGGGCAATAATCCTTTTTGTATTTCTATCGAATGCAACAATAGATGGTTCATTGAGAACTATACCTTTTCCTTTTACATAGATTAGAGTATTTGCTGTTCCCAAGTCGATGGCTATATCAGCAGAAAAAAAATCGAAAACTCCCATAAAACCTCTTAGTGTTTAAAATGTCTAATTCCTGTAAAGACCATAGAAATATTATTTTGATTTGCGGCATCAATTACCAAGTTATCCCTTACTGAACCGCCAGGCTGAATAACAGAAGTTGCACCGTACTTAATTATTTCCAGCAATGTATCCGGGAAAGGGAAAAATGCGTCTGATGCTGCTACTGAATTTTTCAAGTCAAGTCCGTGTTCTTGGGCTTTGAGATATGCTATCTTTGCAGAATCAAGCCTGGACATTTGTCCTGCACCAACTCCCAAAGTAGTTTTATCTTTAACAAAAACAATTGCATTTGATTTTGTATGTTTTGAAACAATCCAGGCAAACTTCAAATCTTCCAATTCTTCCTTCGAAGGTTTTTTATTCGTAGCAACCGTAAGCTGATCTTCAATTAAAGTAAGTCTATCGGCATCTTGAGCAATTACACCTCCGGGAATATTCCGGAAAGTTATTTTATCTTCTCTAACAGATCTTAATTGACGAAGCAGTCTTCTATCTTTTTTCTTTGTTAAAATTTTTATTGCTTCTTCTGTATAATTTGGTGCGCATACAATCTCAAGGAAAATCTCATTCAATTTATTTGCAAGTTTTTCATCCACTATTGAAGTAAACGTTACAATCCCTCCGAATGCAGACACCGGATCGCATTTCAAAGCTTTCGTATAAGCATCAAAAGGATCTGTTCCGGTAGCGGCTCCGGCGGGATTTTGATGTTTTATAATCGTGCAGGAATTTTCTCCAAGCTCTTCAACTAATTCAACTGCAGCAAGTAGATCGAGTATATTGTTATACGAAATTTCTTTACCGTGAAAGACTTCAAAGTATTCAGTGAATTTACCATACAACGCAGCTTGTTGATGTGGGTTTTCGCCGTAACGTAAAATTTTTTCTTTTGGATAATTAATTCGAATATGTGTTGGATCAAGTTCGAATTTCTTTTCTAGAAAATTTGAAATATAAGTATCGTAATAGGCAGTATGTGAAAAAGCATCAACTGCTAATTTTTTCCTCGTTGATTCACTTACCTCGCCATTTTTTAATTCGTCAATAAAGGAATCGTATTGATCCGGGTTTGTAAGAATGGAAACGAATTTGTAATTCTTAGCAGAAGCCCTAATTAAGCTTGGCCCGCCGATGTCAATATTTTCAATTATTGTATCTAAATCTGATTTCGGGTTTTCAGCAGTTTTAACGAATGGATACAAATTAACACAAACAATGTCAATCGGAATAATATTATTTTTTTCTGCTTCTTTGTTATCATTTTCATTATCGCGCCTAAAAAGAATTCCGCCGAAAATTTTAGGATGCAAAGTTTTAACTCTTCCATCAAAAATTTCCGGGAAGCCCGTTAAAGAACTGATCTCGGTAACATTAATTCCAGAGCTGCTTAATATTTTGGCTGTATTGCCGGTAGCAATAATTTTGTAATTTAAATCGACTAATGATTTTGCAAACTCAACAATTTTATTTTTATCTGATACGCTAATTAACGCTAATTTATCCAATCAATTTCCTTTTTATTTTCTTTTAAACTTAATCAATAACAACGACACGATTATCAATAATTTTTATTTTGCCATCAGCAAATTTATCAATTACATATGGCAAAATTTGATGTTCGATTTTTAAAACTCTTTCAGCAATTTCTTCCGGTGATTTTACATCCGAAATATCAACACACCTTTGCGCAATAATTTTTCCTGTATCATAAGTTGGATCGACAAAATGAACACTAGCGCCCGACACTTTTGCCGAAGATTCAAACACTGCTTTATGAACATTCAACCCATACATTCCTTTTCCGCCGAATGAAGGTAACAATGCGGGATGAATATTAATAATTTTGTTATTGAACTGATTGACAAATTCATTAGGCAACAATTTCAAAAATCCGGCAAGGACGATTAACTCAATTTGATATTCAAAAAACAAATTGGAAAGATCATTAAAGCTAATGCATCTTTCTTTATTACCAACCGTAAAAGTTGGAATAGAAAAGTTCTTTGCTATTTCAAATGCTGCACAATCAAATTTATCACTTACTACCGCGCTTACTTCAAACTTATCAAATTGTTTTTGAGATTCTAATATAGCTTGAAGATTTGATCCTCTACCAGAAACAAATACGGCTATTTTCAAAATAACTTCAACTCACAGATTATTAGAAATTAGTTAAATGAAAAAATATAATCAATTCAACAATTCGTATTGTTAATGATTATTTACAAATTTATTTTCTAACGAAAGTGCGCTTAATAAATTCTTAAGCTTTTTCTGATAATCAAAATCCGAATAGCTGTCTGCTTCATCAATAAAATTTTTAGCGGCAGGATAATTACCTAATTTATCATTAGCCCTGGCTGCGTAATAACAAGCAAATGGTTTTACCCATCTTTCATCAAAACTATTCAGCGTTTTGGAAAGGACAGCATAATTTAAAGATTCATTATATTTATCAAGCCAATAAGCTGCATCGCTCAAGTATAAATAAACTTCTGATTTTAACTTGTCGGTTTTTACTCGTTCCAGTAATTCAGAAAGAGAATCCAGTGCAATTTTATACTTGCCGTTGTCTATCATGTTCGAATACCTAATCAAATCAATTTCAGTATTTGCCAGCGTACGTTTGCTGTAAATTTCGCCTTCTCTTTTTGCATAGATATCATCTTCCAAATCCATATTACCTTTGTCGGTTAGTTTAAAATATTTTTCCGCTTCCGTTCTATCTCCATTAATTTCAAAGCAAAGAGCTAATCTATAGTAAGCAATTCCTTTATAATCATTATCTGATTGATCTGAAGTGAAATTTGAATAATATTTTTTCGCTTGTTCAAATTGATTTTTTTTGAAAAAAATATCTCCCATTAAAAAATTGGAGAATGAAATAATTTGTTTAAAATCTGAATCTTCTTTAGTAACTATTTTTTCTAAAATTTTCTCTGCATCATTAAGTCTTCTTCTTTTTATTTCAAGCACGCCAAAAGAATAATTGAAAAGTAAATTATTAGGATATTGGCTGACTAAGTTTTGTAAGTAATGTGAAGAAGAGTTATAATCGAATAAAAAATCTGAAAGAATTTGCGATAGATAATATTCAGCTTCAACTTTGGAGTATTCACCTTCTTTAGCAGCAATCTTGATATATTTTAATCCAAGTTTTTTATCGCCGTGAATACCTGCTAAATTTAATGCCCAGCGAAATGTCGATGGAATTTGTCCAACACCAAAATAATATAATCCCAGACCCAAATATGCATCGTAATAAGTAGAATCAATTGTAAGAGTTTGACTCAAATAGGAATCCGATTTTTTGCTAGCCCAAACAGCATCAAGAAATTTTTCAGCTTTAGTAAAAGCAATTGTTCTGTAACTGTAATCAGAACCTAATACATAAAGAAATTCTAAATTATCCGGATTCTTATTTAATAATGTTTTTGCTTTTTCAATTGCTGAATCAGAATATTCAACAAAAAGATTTAAGTTCTGTTTACTTGGATTACTTAAATAACGCCAAAGGTAAATGCTAGCTTGATAATGATAGCCGCGCGGGTCTTTAGGATATCGTGTAATTAAACTTTGGAATGTTTTTTCTGCTTTATCCCAATTAAAATTATAGCCATAATCTAAGCCGCGTTTAATAGTTTTTGCAATGACAGATTGGGCAACCGTTAGGTCGATAGAAAAAAATACAAATAATGAAATTAAGAAAAAGGTGCTGCTAATTTTTTTTAAAAAACTATTTCTTGAAATTAGGCTAGTAATTTTCGAATACATTTTAATTTTGCCTGGGATTAGGAATGCTTTCATTCATTATTTGAGGAGATTTTTTTATCCATCGAATATTGCAAAGAAGCTTTAATAAACTCTCTGAACAATGGATGAGCTTTAGTAGCTCTTGATTTCAACTCCGGGTGAAATTGACAGCCGACAAACCATCTGTGGTTTGGCAGTTCGATCATTTCAACAAGTTCTCTATCCGGCGATAAGCCGCTTAATATCATTCCTTTATCAACCAACTTTGATCTAAATTTATTATTAACTTCATAACGATGTCTATGTCTTTCAGAAATATTCTCGCTTTTATATGCAATCATTGATTTTGTGTTTTCTTGAATTACACAAGGATAAGCACCAAGCCTCATACTAGCGCCCATATTTTTAACATTCTTCTGATCAGGCATTAAATCTATTACGCTGAAGTTATTTTTTTTAAATTCGGAACTATTAGCTTTAGATATTCCACAAACATTTCTTGCAAATTCTATTACTGCACATTGCATTCCTAAACAAATTCCGAAAAAAGGAATATTATTCTCTCTAACATATTGAACCGCTTTTATTTTTCCTTCTATTCCTCTTTCACCAAAGCCAGGAGCTACCAGTAGTCCGCTGATTCCTTTAAGAAGATCGGCTGGATCTTCGGTTTCAAAGGCTTCAGCACTTACGCTTCTAATTTTAACTTTAGCATTATTTTCTGCACCGGCATGAATAAAAGCTTCCATTATACTTTTATAAGCATCGGCATGATCAACATATTTTCCGCAAAGTGCAACTTCAACAGTTTTTGTAGGATTTTTTACTTTCGAAACAAAATCATCCCAATCATCAAGCTTAATTTTTCTATCAGCAAGATGAAGTTTATCTATTACAAATTGATCTAGCTTTTCTTTATTTAGAACAAGCGGAACTTCATAAATTGAAGAACAATCATATGCTGAAACAACAGCTTTAGAATCGACATTACAGAATAGAGCAATTTTGTCGCGAATTTCTTTTGATAATTTTTTTTCAGAGCGGCAAATTAAGACATCTGGCTGAATTCCAAGTTCCAGCAAATTTTTAACGCTGTGCTGAGTTGGTTTGGTTTTTACTTCACCGGCAGAAGCAATGTAAGGCACAAGCGTAACGTGGATGCTTAAAGTATTTTTCTTTCCAAATTGCAGCATCAACTGCCGCATTGCTTCAATAAAAGGTAAGCTTTCAATATCGCCGACTGTTCCGCCAATTTCACTAATTATAATATCATATTCGCCAAGCTCGCTTAGCTTTGTCATTCTCTGTTTAATTTCATCAGTAATATGAGGAATTACCTGAACAGTAGCACCAAGGTAATCACCTCTTCGCTCTTTGGTGATTACATCATTATAAATTTGCCCGGTTGTCGTGTTGTTCATCTTAGTCATATTAACATCAAGAAATCTTTCATAGTGACCAAGATCGAGATCGGTTTCAGCGCCGTCTTCAGTAACATAAACTTCACCATGCTGAAAAGGATTCATAGTTCCAGGATCAACGTTTATGTATGGATCAAACTTTTGGATTGTAACTTTAAACCCGCGCTGCTTTAGAAGAAGCCCCAATGAAGAGGCAGTTATTCCTTTTCCTAATGATGAGACTACACCGCCGGTAACGAAGATAAATTTAACTTTATTTTTGGAAGACATGTTAACCGTTTTTGTTTTACAAATATAGAATTTCTAATTACGAATTTCAATTTAAAGTGATCAAAATAATGTATCGAATGAAAAATATTTTAAACAATTATAAAGATTCCCATTCCCCAACAAACCGAATATATAAAAGAATAAAAATTAGGAAACTAAATCTTTTACAAAACGAGTGGTAACGGATTTAGGTCGAATAATTGGAAATAACATCGCCCGATTTACAACAGCTTGTGCAGCCAATCCTAAACTTCTGGAAACAGCGAAAACAACTGTATAATATGAAAACTCTTTCAAACCATAATAATAAAGCAATGATCCTGAAGCGGCATCAACATTTGGCCATGGATTTTTAATCTTCTCAACTTTTTTTAATTCGACCGGAACAATATCAAATAGCCTGGATACAGTTAAGAAAACCGGATCATTAGGAAAATGTTTTTTGCCAAAGCTAAGGAATGCATCAAATCTTGGATCAGTTACACGCAAAACTGCATGTCCATATCCCGGAATTACTTTGCCAGAATTTAACGTTTCCCAAACAATATCTTTCAATTGTTCATTCGTAGGAGTACCGCCAAATTTTTCGATTATCTCAAGAATCCATTTTAAGCTTTCCTGGTTAGCTAAACCATGTAGCGGTCCGGCTAAGCCATTGAATCCTCCGGAAAGTGAATAATACAAATCTGATAAAGCTGAATTTATTGTCTGAGTTGTTAGCGCACTTACATTTCCGCCTTCATGATCGCAATGAGCAACTAAATATAATCTCATCAAATCTTTAAAATCTTCGCTCTTGGTATTTATTCCAAGCATGTGAACGTAATCTCCGGTCCAATCCATTTCCGGATCAGGAAGAATTATTTCTCCTTTATTAAACCTTAGTCTGTATATACCTGCAGCTATGGCTGGAATTTTTGCCACAATGTTAAGTGCATCTTCAAGCGTTGCTTTCCAATAATCTTCTTTCTTTAATCCGGAATCATATTTTTCTGCAAAGACCGATTCCTTCTGCATAACCAAAATTGCGGTGCCTAGCATTGCCATCGGATGTGAATCTTTCGGCATAGCTTTCAAAACATCCCAAACATAATTAGGAACGTTTTTTCTTTTCTTCAGTTCTAAGCTGAATTGATTTAGTTCTTCATCTGTTGGTAAATCACCGGTAAGCAAAAGGAAATAAATTTCTTCAGGAGTTTTATCGACCAATTTATTTAGATGCATTCCCCTTATTATCAAACCTTCGTCTTGAGGAACGCGAGATGTATCGCAAATTAAAGTGCGAATTCCGCGCATCCCGCCGTAAGCTTGAGCAACTGTAACTTCAGATAAAATTTTATCATGTCCCTTTTCCAATAAAACCTTAGCTTCACGTCTCCATTCATCTATTTTTTTCGAAAGCTTTTCAACTATGTCTGTCATTCCAAATCCTTTATTTATCTACTTGCCGCAGAAAGATGTCGCAATTTTTTTTGCCGGTAAAATTATACCTTTTTTACAATGAATTCAATAAGAAGTAGAATACTTTCTAAATATTTGTGTGATTCAAAATATAATTTTACTGTAACTTTATAAAACTTTAACAACAACCATGGTCATATCATCATGTTGAGAAGCTTTGCCTATAAAAGTTTCTACTTCAGTAAATATTTTTTTTTGAATTTCATTTGCAGGCAAACCGGAATTACTTTCAACAGATGATATCAGTCTTTCTTCTCCAAATTCTTCATTCGATTTATTCATTGCTTCCGTAAAGCCATCGGTATAAAAGATAAAAACATCACCGGAAGAAATCGGTACTTCAATTTCCTGAATTGAACTTGAAAACACATTTCCTTTTTCCAATCCCAATGCCAGTCCTGATGAATTTAAAGTTTCAGCTTTTCCGTTATATGAGTTTTTAACAATTACAGGATTATGCCCAGCTCTGGCTAGCTTAAATCTTTTTTCTTCCATATCAAAAATTCCGTATACCATACTAATAAAAGTTCCTCGTTCAACATTATCATAAAATAATGTGTTTAGTTCTTTCAAAAAGTTTGCAGGTGAATAAGAAATTCTTGAAAGCGCTTTTAGAAATCCTTTGGTCAACGTCATATAAAATGCGGCTTGTGTTCCTTTGCCGGAAACATCTCCAATGATAATTCCAATTTTCTTATCGCTTATGTTTACAAAATCATAATAATCGCCGCCGACTTCTAATGCAGGTAAACATCGTGAAGAAATTTCCAATCCATTAAATTTCGGATCGCTTCTCGGTAAGAAACTCATTTGAACTTCTTTGGCAATTTCCAATTCTCTTTGTAATCGCTCGCGTTCAGTTATGTTCGCTGCAAATGCCGGTGTAATTGAATCGAAGTCAATAGTTTTATCCTTGGAGAATACCGAAAGAAAAGCATATAAAATTATCAACACTAAAATTCCTAATAAAAAATAACCGGGTAAAAAGTAGTAATAATTTCCAGTGGTGAATAATGCGGATGCCTTAATCGCAACATTAAAAGTTATCAGCGTAATTAATGCAGTTAAAATATCAAACTTATAATATATCCAAACGATAATTAAGCCTACAAAAATCTCAAGAAGTATTCCGATGTAAACAGGATGAATATCATTTGAATTAGTCAATCCAATTATCGCTCCGCCCAATAACAAAAGAAGAGGCAATGAATTAAATCTTCTTTTTAATCCTGACAAAACAAAATTTAGATATATTGCAAGCACGAAAAGGTTTGAATAAACGCTTTTCCCAAGAATACAAATTGCTGGATTTGCACAATTCAAATCTGATAAAAGCAGAGATCCGTAGGAAACACTCCAGGTGCTTGAAAAGTGCTGAACAATAAATAAAAGCAGCAGCCAGATAATGCTTAAAGAAAATCCCGACGTTAATCCATCGAAAATAGTTTTTCCGACTTTGGAATGAAACCAATAGCCTTTGGTTAGCAAATCAATTGAAATAAATTTTTCTTTCCAGGTTTCTCTTGTGATAGTTTCGGAAGTCGCCCAAGATATAAACATGGCTCCTCCCACAAATAATGGGCCGAGGGTTATTGATACAAGAAATTCCCAATTCAGATTTTCATAAGTCTTTGAAAAAATTTCTAACGCCATGCTTACAATGGTAATAGCCGCCATTATAAACGCTAATCTAAAGCCGATTTCATAAGCTCTAATTTTTTTATAAGCAGTAATACCAAGTAAAATTATTATAATGAAATAGAAAATTATTACAATTGAACTTTGATATATATTATTTTTATCTGTATTGTACTTTGCTGGAACTAGATAAGACAAATTAAAATTCGAAATAACATTTCCGGAAACTGTAATGTCCATTTGAATTTTATCTTTTAAATATGTGGAGTTTCCATTCCAGGTATATTGATAATCAGTCCTATGAGGAAGTTCAATCTTTTTTTCAACCTTAAATTTATATTGTTCATTAGAACCGGAGATGTAAGAATATTTAATTGGTAAAGCGGTATCTGCCGAATTGTCGGAAGTTAAATCTTGAATGGTACCAAATCTTGAAATAAAATTTTTAACTACTTCACGAGCTTCTTCCGGTGTGAGAGAAGGAAGTGTGGAGGAATCTGAAATCGCTCTTTTAAATTGAAGTAAATTTCCATTATTGTCATAAGAAATTGTAATCTTACTTTCATTCAAGCGGGGATTATGATCCGAATCTGAATTGATTGTAATATTAGATTTGGTTTCAGGTGTCCAATCAATTTTCCAATAAAATCCCGGCAAAGAATTTCTTAATAATTTATTTCCTTTTTTAAATCCTAAATCTTCTTGAACTTGTCTAATTAGCTCGTTATTAGCATCAAATTTGGAATTTAATTTTAATCCGTTAGTATTAATATTTAAGTCCCGAGTTAATAGAACGGCTTTCTGCTGAACTTCATCTTTGTTGTATTTTATTTTTAGTCCGCCGAGTAAATATATGTCTTTATAAAAAATAGAAAAGATTATGAACGAAATTAAAAGAGTTAAGAAAAGCGGTAGAATAAATTTCGCCTTTTTCATAAGATATTCTTTTTCAATAATGAATGAATTTCAACCTCAAAACTATATAAAATAAAAGACAATAAATATTAATCTCCAAGGAATTTCTATCTACGAAATTTTTTAGAAAATATTATACCCTATTCCCAATGAAATGACATTTATTCCGGAAAGATTTAAATCAGAGTTTATGCTTACCGGGCCGAGCGAAACGGAAGCTCCGGCTAAAATTCTAAAATTATTTTTGCCGCTTAAGTTAAAAGCTATGTCTAGACGATAATTTGAATTGCTGCTCGAATTTGACGGGGGTATGTAAGTATAATTTACTTTAAGATTGCTTCCTTCATATTGAAGTCCGCCGTATAAATTAAATATTCCAAAACTTTTGCTGACTTGAAATCCAGCAGCATAAGCGGATGCGCTTAAATATTCATTGCCGGTGGAATCATTTATATTAAAATTTTGATAGGAAAAATATGCTAAGATATTAACCGGCAAATTTTTTAAATATTGACTAACATTATGCCGAATTCCAATTCCAAAATAATTTGTGTTTCCATAATTACCAAGATTGAATGACGGAAGCCATCTGAAAAATAAATCAGTTCCGAATACAGTTCCAATGTTTAGTTGAGGAACGAACATCGGTGCAACATCCGTATTTGCAACACTTCCGAAAGTTGATTCAACTCTTGTTTGATGAACCGGCACATCATAAATTCCAGCAATCGTCACAGTGTCATTTATTTCTATTATTGCTGTGCCCAGATCTCTGCTGCCGAAAATCGTTGGGGCATTATTTATTGTTGCCTTAGCCGCCACTGTTTGACTTTGTCCCATCGTATCTATTACTGCCGTAGTATTATAAACAGCGCTAAAAGTTTTTTCTGCCTGGGGAATAAAAGAACCGATCGATTCGATTGTAAATGAAAGATGAAATTTTTTAGCATCATTATTTTCAGTCTTCATAGAACTGAAGAATCCCGAATTCATCGCAGCGCCGTAGGAATTAATAAATGGTTGAAGATAGGATTCGGCATACTGCCCTGCTACTTTGCTTAAATTTTGATTTAAGTCCTGAGAAAATCCACTATCAATAAAAATTATTGACAATAAAATTATAAATGCTTTTTTCATAAGTATGATTTATTTTTTTACCTTATAAAAATAAAGATTTAAAAATTGGATTCAGACGTGATCATTTATTATTCGATAAAGATCACATTTACTGGTAATAACAATGAAATAGATTTATGAATAAAATTTTGGGCTAATTTATATTTGCATATCTTATATATTTGCAGTGTAATTGAAATTATTAAATTTAGACCATAATGGTTGTATTAAAGTCTAAATGAAAATTTAGAAATATACTTCCTAAGCTTAAATTGAATTTATTAACAACGAGTATTTTATTAATCCACTATTAAAAATTTTATCGGTTAGTTTGTGTTTAATCTTTTGTTTTGCAGTTGTCAACGCTCAAGATACAACGTCAAGCCTTGCATTTAAAAAGAACCGCCCTGATGATCGTGCATACTTTTATTACTATCCCGATTTGTCCTATCCTCTCTGGCAGCACTTCAATTTAATGAAGGAAGCTAATGCGGGCAATGCACTCGCTGAACATGAACTTGGACTTAGATATATTTTAGGTCAGGGAGTAACTGCCGATACTGTAAAAGCCGCTTATTGGCTTCACAAAGCAGCAGAACAAAAACTGCCCGGCGCATGTTACAATTACGGAATACTTCTAAACAACGGCTGGGGCGTTCAATGGAATCCATTTGAAGCTTATAAATATTTTCTGGAAGCCGCGCATAATGATATGCCGCAGGCAGAATATTTGATCGGACTTTCATACATAGATAATCTCATTGTTAAAAGAAATTGGAGCGAAGCTTTTAAATGGATTAAAAGATCAGCTAAAAGCGATTTTAAACCAGCCGTTTCTACTTTGAATGAATTAAGAAAAAATGTTACTCTTTCAAAAATTGATACCACTTTAAATGATGATCAATCAAATCAAACAAGTAACAATAACATTGCTGATAACCAAACCTCTCTCA
>JAMCWE010000112.1 GCA_023475265.1 Bacteroidota bacterium | reverse complement strand
ATTACTGTTCGTCTGCCCATTTCTCTTTAAACTTTTTTGCGTTTATTACCTGGTATTTTTTAAAACCGGAATTCAAATCGGTGCCCGCAGTTGCGCCCTCATGATGGACAACTTTTGAAAGAGGGTTGTAATAAACTTTGTAGCCAAGTTTGCGAATTCCGAAACAGAGATCAGTGTCTTCGCAATAAGCAGGAGAATATCTTTCATCAAAGCCATTTAGTTTATTGAAAAGTTCTCTTCTAACCATCAGAGCGGCACCCGAACAGTAATCAACCTCTCTTACAAAATTAAATTTAGAATCCAATGGGTCACCTTTTCTACCATAATTCCATCCGCTCATATCTTGGAAAATAATGCCTCCGGCTTCTTGCAATTTTCCATCGGGGTATATCAGCATAGAACCAGCAGCACCAGCATTCGGATAGTAGACAAAAGTATTATAAAGATGCGTAAGCCAATTGTGCTGTACTTCCGTGTCATTGTTAAGAAAAACTAGAAATTCTCCTTCGGCAAATTGAGCACCAAGATTGTTTCCTCCAACGAATCCAAGATTTTTTTTCGCGTGCACATATTTGATTAGCTTGCCGTATGTTTCCAGGTAACCAGGCGTGTCATCAACAGAAGCATTGTCCACAACTATTACTTCAAAATTATTGTACGTTGTATTATCAAAGATTGCTTTCAGACATTTCTCGGTGTATTCCAGTTTATTATAGCATAAAACCAGAATGGAAATTTTCGGATTGGCATCCTTATTATCTAATTGTAACTCCAAGCTATTTTGGGTTAAAATATATTCAGCATCTTCATCATCATTTTGCAAATCCTGCAGACTACCGTTTATCGCATGAAGCAATTGAGTGTATGACCGATTAGTTTTTAAAGCTTGCGAGAAAAGTTTCATAGCAGAACTCGGTTTGCCTTCAAGTTCTATGATTCTAGCAACAAAGACTAGCGAGTAAAGGTTTGACGGATTAATTTTTAGAACCTCTAGAAAATTTTCCTTCGCATTTCGAAGGTCTCCATTATAAAACAAAATTCTGCCAATATGGTAATAAACCTTCGAAAGGAGTTCAGGCGATTGGTTTGATTCTGATTTTAGATTCTTTAGGTACTCAAGCGCCTCGGTGTATCTTTCCTCGTTGAACAAAACTTGAAGATGATCATTGATAAATTGGAGATCAGGCATAGATTGCTCTCTTCTTAATGAGATAATCGAACGCGTCCAGAGCTTGAGAAAGTTTTATCGATGTTGTTGCTTCCGATTGAAAATCGCGTCTGTAAAAATATTTTTCAAGGTCGGGCGATATTAGTTTTGTCATTACACCATAATGATAAATCTCGGCTGCGCTGGTGCAAATAAAAAAAGTAAGGCAATTAATTCCGCTGCCAAGCGCAAAGTGCATTGGCAAACTATCGCCGCTTATAAGTACAGAGTGATTTCTGATATCAGAAAGATGCTCTAACATAGTTGTTCGAGTCGGCAAATGATTGACAGTGTAACCTTTTGATCGAAGCATTAAGGTAAGTTCATTGAAATACGCCCAGTTTTTCATCGGCCAAACTTTTCCTGCGCTGGGCGCAATCGCAACATCTCCATAAAGATTTGTAGCTGGGCTTTCCGGTAAAAAATATGTCTCACCTTTAAATTCGTAGCCGAGACAACGAAAAATTAATTCCTGATACGACTTTTGATTTTCATATTTGAGTTGATTTGCTTTTTGCAGACCATGCCTACTTATAAGACTTAAATCAAACCACCCACTGGAATCTTCTGTATAAGTCATTTTACTGTCATTGCCCAAGTACGCGCCAAATAATTGGCGATGCGGGACTTTCATAAAAATCTTAGCTGCGTCAATACTGTCCTCGAGATTGATAACCAGGTCGTATCCTGAAAACTCAGTTTGTTCAACTTCAGATTCTTTGTAAACCCGATTGATATTCGGAATACCATGCAACAGTATTGAATTTAAATCACTTGTTATCCAATCAACTTTGTCTCCAGAGAAAAGGTGCAGTAAAGTAGTTGTGCGAATAACATCGCCGGAAGCCCCGAGTTTTATTATCAATATTTTCATTTCACAACCCTTAAAACGATATGAAAACTATGACCGACTTTATACTCTCCGTTTCTTGCTTGAATTTCTTGAATCTTCAAATAATTTTTCATCATGTGATCACCATCCGGCATAAAGACATTTATTTCATCAACTATTTGTGAGACTGCTTTTTCACTTGTAGTGTAGAGATCAACAATTTCATATAGCTTTGAAACGCTTTCGGTTTTATTAAAGCAATCAACTAAAGCTTGAGGTGTGTAAGCAAAGAAATGAGTGTTGGGGTTGTTCGGAAAACTCGGAGAGTTCGAACGGTTTTCTTGAAAAGCATATTTCCACTCTTGCGGATAGCTGACATTTCTTTGCCGATCATTAATCCATAACCTTTTATCCGGAACAATCATGTATAAAATTCCATTCGGTTTTATAACTCTGTGCCATTCAATTAAGGCCTTAACCGGATTAGCCAAATGCTCAAGCATGTTGCTGTGAATTATGTAATCGAATGAACCATTTTCGGCAAAACTTAAATCATCAGCAGCAGCGAGATAATCAACATGATATTTGAAACCATTATAGTCATCGACCAAATCAACTTGCAGTGAGTTCAACCTAGGCAATGGTTTTCCGCCGCTCCCTATTTCAATTCCCTTACCTTTGCAATATTCAAGAAATCCATATTCCCAGTTGATCTCTTTATTTTCATTTACAAAATTATTTTCAACCAGATACCTATAATTTTCAAGAGCTACTTCGTTAGTATCTTCAATCATTAAAATACTTTTTAGCAATTCTGCTGCAGATTCATATTGTTTTTCCAGGATATTGGTTACGGCAAGGTTGTTTAATGCCTCGATATGCTGAGGTTCCAAATTGAGAATCTCCACTAATTTATTTTTTGCTTCAGCAAGTTTTTGATTTTCGATTAATCTTTCAGCTGTTAACAACAAATCGACACTCTTCCGGGAATTCCACTTTTTCTCTTTCTTATGTTGTCCAATCTTCTCGTTAAGAGATCTAAAAAGTTCAAGCGCAGTATTGTGAAATGGATTTTCTCTTAATGCTTTCTGAATTAGTGAATATGCCTCAAAATAGTTTTGCCGTTCTGTTTGGACTTGCGCAAGCGCAACCAGTGTATTCAGATTTGCATTTTCATTTCTGACAGAG
>JAMCWE010000054.1 GCA_023475265.1 Bacteroidota bacterium | reverse complement strand
GATCACCAGTTGAAGCAATCAATACATCAATTACGCCTTCAACATTTCAAGCTGATCTTCGCTTAGATAAAACGGTTTCATTAATGGATAAATTATCTGCAAATATTTTCATACAAGTAATTAATCTTTTAAATACAAAAAATATAGTTAATGTATTTACAAGAACCGGCTCAGCAACTGACGACGGTTTCTTAAGCGATCCTACATTAGGTCTGCCTTTGGTAGAATTGTATGGACAGCAATATGCTCAAATGTATAAAACTATACAGATTAATTACGGACAAGGTTATCCTGCCTTATTGTATGGACCTCCACGTCAAATCAGACTTGGCGTTCGATTGGAATATTAATATTTGACAGCTAATTAATAAGAATAGGAGTTTTAAATATGAATTATAGAAAATTAAAATACTTACTGGTTTTCGTAGTAAGTATGTTATTGCTGATTCCTACCGCTGTCAACGCTAAGGGAGACAGAAAGGATAATAGAGGTATAGCCAAAACCTCCGGCAATCAAATTACAAATGCTTATTTTGATATAAATAATGTTAAAGCCCTCCAGACAAATAATGGTTGGAGTGATTATAACACAAACGGAAATCTAGAAGGAACTGAATTCCCTAAAGGAAGCGGAAGAACAGCAATGTTCCAGGGCGGCTTCTTATGGGGCGGTTTTGTTTCTGGCGATAATCAAGTAAGAGTTGGCGGATCTGCTTATAGAACCGGATTACAGCCTGGCCCTATCTTAGCAAGCGGACAAGCCGGCGATCCAAGTGATCCTAAATATCAAATCTACAGAGTAAGGCCGGATGTATATCCAGGCGGCCCTGCTGTGGATTTAACTTTAGATGCAACAATTGAAAGCAGTACTGACGCAGCAATGGTTACAGATGCTGCAACACTTAGAAAAAATTATGAGAGTGATTGGACAAATTGGCCAGCAGCCGGTACAGCCAATGACCTCGGCGCTCCATTTACAGATAAAAACCATGACGGGAAATATGAACCAGGTATCGATATTCCCGGCGTTCCCGGAGCTGATCAAACCGTATTCTATGTTGCCAATGATATGGATGGTTCGAAGACAACATATCTATATGGTACCCAGCCATTAGGTCTTGAAATGCGTGTTACCATTTGGGGATATGCTCAACAAGGCGCACTTGGTGATATGTACTTTAAGAAATATACTTTGATAAATAAAGGCGCACAAAAAAATACTATTGACAGCATGTTCGTTTCCTGGTGGTGCGATATAGATTTAGGAGACGCAACAGATGACTTAATGGGATGCGATACTACTTTAAGCTTGGTTTATGCTTATAACGGTAAACCAAGTGATGCAGTATATGCACCGCTTCCTCCTCCTGCTGATGGTGCTGATTTCTTCCAAGGACCGGTTGTTCCCGGAGCTCCAACTGATTCGGCAATATTTAATGGCCAGACAGTTTATGGAAAACGAAATCTTCCGATGACAGCAGCTTATGCATTTATTAATGGCAGCTCTACATTAGGAGATCCGCCGCAAGGTACAGTAGATGGTTCTACTCAGTTCTATAATTTTTTTAACGGTGAAATAGGATTATCAGGTGCAAAATTCACAGATCCAAACGGAGTTCAAACACCATATCTTTATCCAGGCGATCCTGTAAGTCATACTGGTTGGGTTGACGGTGTTACTTATCCATACGGCGATAGACGCTATGGCGAAGCATCCGGTCCATTCACGATGGCTCCTGGCGATACACAAGAAATTGTAGTTGCTGAAGTATACGCCGGTGCTATACCCGGTGTTGATTATCTTTCAGCAATCAGCTTGTTGAAATTTTATGATAAGACAGCTCAGTCTGCATATAATGACTTTTTCCAATTGCCAACACCTGCTCCAGCTCCCAAAGTTAATGTAATTAACTTAAACAATAAGGTAGTGCTCGATTGGGGTGAAGATCAAAATGGTGTTGACGCAACGGAAAATTCAAATAATAAAGGTTATGCTTTTGAAGGTTACAATGTTTATCAGCTTCCTAACAGAGGCGCTACAATAGATGAAGCAAAACTTTTAGGAACATTTGACGTTGTTGATAACGTACTTAAAATTTCAGATGACTATTTCGACCCTAATTCCGGTGAAGTAACATCTAAAGTATATGAATTCGGTACCGATTCAGGAATAAAACGTTCACTTGTAATCGCAAATGATGCATTCAATGGAAACAAACCATTAGTAGATGGATTGAATTATTACTTTGCTGTTACAGCTTACAGCTACAATCCAAACTCAATACCTCATCATTTAGAAAATCCAATTTCATTATTGGTAGGTACACCACAAAGTCCTAATCCAGGTGTAAGATATGCCTATAATGCCGGTGATACAATTATGGCAGTGCATGCGGCTGGTAAGAGCGAAGGCCAATGCTTTGCCTTGGTAGTTGATCCTACAAGATTAACCGGCGATCAATATAAAGTAACATTTGATACTACTGGTGGAAGTTCAACATGGGTATTAACTGATGTTACTAAGAATAAAGTAGTCCTTTCAAAACAGACTGATCAAACCGGCGATAATAACTATTCTATTGTTGATGGAATGATGGTTAAAGTTACCGGACCAGCAACACCTGGTATGAAAGACTGGTCAATACCGCAAGGTTCCAGAAGATTTACATGGGCAGGCGGTGCAGACGGTTTTGGTCTTGAAGGATTTTATGGTGCAATCGGCTGGGCAGCACCAAGCACATTCTTTGGTGATGGATTAGAGCCGGTTTCTGCAGGTTCATTATCAAATACACTTTTAACTTTGGCGCAAGTAACTGATACAACAAGCTTTAATCCTACATTGCCAGGTGCTTCAGACGTAAATATGTCTTATGGTTACCGTTACGGAAGAGGATTTGCAAATCCACCAGCTCAGCCGCAATTTGCACCATACATTGTAAATAAATCTGGTGGATATTCTTATCAAGATTTCAACCTTGATGTTCCTCTATCAGCCTGGAACGTAGAAGATCCTGCACATCCAGCAAGACTTGTAGTAGGATTCTTAGAAAACAATGCAACCAATGGTTTGGTAGATGGTAAATATTGGCCTCCAGATTACAGCCAATATGATAATACAGCGGGCGACGGTCCACGCGAGTGGTTATGGATCTTCCAGGCTCCATATAGCACTACTGCAAATGCAAGTTATCAAGTTGAATCTATAAGTAATGATTTGCCAATCATGTGGTTCTGTACAATTGCACGTCGTGGTCCGGTTCCATTTTCACCTGATAAGACAGGTGAAGATGAATTCTTAATTTTAGCAAATCATATTAATACGTTAAATGATCAATTTACATTTACAGCAACAGCTCCTACATCTAGCACTGCTCTTGCTAAGGAAGATGTAAATTCAATTAACGTATTTCCAAATCCATATTATGGAGTTAACTCCCAAGAGGTAAACAAGTACTCTAAGTATATAACTTTTAATCATCTTCCTAACAATGCAACAATTCGAATCTTCAATTTGGCAGGAACTTTGGTTAAAACTGTCAATCACAGCGGCGGACAATTTGATTACTGGGATTTGACGAACGATTCAGGATTACCGGTAGCAAGCGGGTTATATATCGCTTATATCGATATGCCTGATCTTGGAGCTACGAAGATATTAAAAATAGCAATCATTCAAGAACAACAATTTCTTGATAGATTCTAAAAAAATAAGTTTAAACTCAAGGAGTAAAAATGAAAATAACAATAAAGTTTTTATTAGTTGCAGCTATTCTACTCTTAGGAGTAAATAGTATTTATGCGGGCGGAGGTGTCCGCAATGGTACGGGCGGAGCCACTCAATTATTAATCCCAGTTGGCGCCAGAGGTATTGCAATGGGCGGCGCTAACGTAGCTACCGCTACCGGTATCGAAGCATTATACTGGAATCCTGCCGGTGCTGCTTATATGAATAATTCAGCTACGCTTTTGTTCTCTCATATGAATTATATAGCGGACATTGGAGTTGAATACGGCGCAGTATCTGCAAACTTTGAAGGATTCGGAATTGTTTCGCTGGATATTAAATCTTTAGCAATCGGAAGTGTTGAAGTAACAACCAACGATCAACCGGATGGAACCGGCCAAACATTTACACCACAAATGATGACAGCTGGTGCAACATATTCCAGACAGCTGACTGATCGTATCTCGATCGGTGTTACATTTAATTATATAAGTGAAACACTCGCACAAGTTAGTACAACCGGCTTCGCATTCAACGCTGGCGTAATGTATAAAGATCTTGGTGACATTCAAGGTTTAGACTTTGGATTAGTTATGAAGAATCTTGGTCCTCAAATGCAATACGGCGGTCCTGGAATGCTTGTTACAGCTTCACCTCAAGGCTATAATAGGCCTCCAAACTTATATCAAATAGCTACGGCTTCTTTTGATCTGCCTTCATCATTTGAGATAGGTTTTGGCTACAGCCCGGTTCTTGACGACATGAACGCATTAAACATTTCTGCATCATTCCAGAATAACAACTTCTCAGGAGATGTTTATAATATCGGCGCAGAATATGGATACAACAAGTTGTTTTTCGTAAGAGGCGGATACACATTGTCGCCTAAAGATCAAGATCCGAATTATATCTATGGATTTACAGCCGGCGCCGGAATCAATTATGATTTAGGTGCAATTAACTTTAAGATTGATTATGCTTATAGAGCAGTTCAATATTTCGGCGGTAACCATGTATTCTCAGTTTCATTAGGATTCTAGTTACTAGGAGTTCCTATTCCTCATATCTCTCTCTCCTGTTCCGTGCGGTGACGGTAAGCCGCACGGAGCTTTTTGAATAGGATTTCCTCATGTGAGACTTGCTGTAAAGCGAGTCTCACTTTTTTTTATTAATCAAACTGGAAAATAATTCTAGCCTGTGTTTCTTACGCCGGCTGCTATTCCGTTAACAGTGGAACGCAGCAATAAAAGAAGTGATTCTTTCTTCGCTTTAGAAAGATTTTTTTTGCGGAACAGTTTTATAAATTTTACTTGTATAAAACTGATGGGGTCGATGTAAGGATTGCGCAGCAATAGCGAGCGTTGAAGAGATTTATCATGGTCTAATAAATTTTCTTCGCCTGTTATGTTTAACAAAGTCCGGCAAGAAAGATCGTATTCTTTGTTAATCATATCAAAAATTATTTTACCTGAATTCTTTCCGCCAAATAATGATAAATATTCCTTCCCGATAATCATATCGGTCTTTAAAAGTACCATTTCAATATTGGAAACCAGCGCTTGAAAGAATTCCCACTCATCATACATTTTTTTCAGTTCAGCCCAAGATGTATCTTTATTTTCAACACATTGATTTATTGCCGAACCAAAGCCATACCAGCCGGAAATGGTTTGTCTGTTTTGTGTCCATGAAAAAACCCAAGGAATTGCTCGGAGAAATCTTAAATCTTTTTTGCTTGCTCTTGACGAAGGTCGTGAGCCAATTTCAATATGCTCAATGATATCAATTGGAGTTGCGGTTCTAAAATAATTATAAAATTCCGGGTGGTTTACAAGCTCTCTGTATGTTTGAAAAGCATTTGAAGAAATTTTTTCAAATATTTTATTGTAAGTGTAAAAGCCATCTTCCTTCAATGATATTGAAGTTTTATTATTTCCTCTATTCAACTTTGAACTGACTGAAGTATAGAGAACTGCCGATGTCATAATTTCCAAACTTCTTTCGGCAATTTCGGGGATGAGATATTTGGAAGAAATCATTTCTCCTTGCTCGGTAATTTTTATTTTACCTTCAATTGTGCCTTTAGGCTGAGCAAGAATAGATTGATTAACGGGGCCGCCGCCGCGTGAAATGCTTCCGCCTCTTCCGTGGAATAAAATTAGTTCTATGTTTCTTTTATCGCAAAGCTTCTTCAAATAAATTTGAGCTTTATATAATTCAAAGTTTGAAGTTATTATCCCGCCGTCCTTATTACTATCGGAATACCCGATCATTATTTTTTGAACTTTACCGCGGAGAGTTAAATGCTGGGTATAAGCTTCATTTTCAATAAGCTCGCTCATTACTTCATCTGATTTTCTCAGATCATCAATTGTTTCAAATAAGGGGAGAATATCCAAATCAGAATTAATAATTTTTTTATTTATAACAGAAATAAGTCCGGCTTCTTTTGCCAACAAAAGAACAGAAAGAATATCGCTAACAGAAGAGCAATTGCTGATGATATAATCATTGCATGAATTCGGGGCAATATTTTTTTTGCCCCATTTTATTACTGTAAATTCTTCGATCACTTGTAAAGTTGAATAACTAAGCTCGCTGAATTTATTCTTCAAAGGTCTTGTAGATAAGATTTCCTTTGTCAATAAATTTATTTTCGCTTCTTCATTCAAAGATGAAAAATTATTTTGAACTTCAGAATAAGCTAATATTTCATTTACAGCAGCTGATATAAGCGAAGCATTCTGCCTGATATCTAAAGCTGTTAATCTGAATCCAAATGTCTTTGCTTTATAAATTATTGAAAGCACATTTACTTCAGCAATGTTTTTCCCTTTGTTTTCAACAAGGCTATTATAAATTATGTAGAGATCATTAATAAATTCTTTGGAGCTTTTGTAACCTAATTCTGAATTTTGTTTTGTTTCTTCAAGCTTGTAAGACATTAAAAGAAGCTTGGAACGATATAATTCCGATGGATCACGAAGAATTGTATTCTTATTCTCAAAACTCAATAGCTTTCTATCCATTGAAATTGAACGGACTAATTCTTTACTAACGGAAGTAACATTTAAAGATGTGCTTAAAATGGAATACAAACTTTCGAGGTCTTTTTGATACAGACTTATAATCTGTTTTTTACTGCTGATTAAAGTTTCTTTAGTTATGTCAACAGTTACATATGGATGCCCGTCTCTATCGCCTCCCATCCATGAACCAAATTTAATTAAAGCCGATAATGGCATATCCAAATCATAAATTGATTTTAACTTTCTTCTGAAAGATTGATAAAATTCCGGAATCAAATCATAAAGAACTTCCTTAAAGAAAAATAATCCATGTTGAATTTCATCATGCACGGTTACCTTATGGAAGCGAACTTCGTTGGATTGCCAAAGCAGCGTTATTTCAGTTTGAAGCTTGAGATTAATATCTTCGATTTCCTCTTGAGTATTTATTGATAATTCTTTTTGAAGAAGCAGCCGGCTAATTCTCAAAATTTTTCTTAAAATTGTCTGTCGTGCTGCTTCAGTTGGATGTGCAGTGAAAACTGGAACAATCTCAATCTGCTTTAGCGTTTTTAGTATCAAATCTTTTTTGATCTTCATTGACTTTAGCTGCAGAAGCGCTTCGGCGATTGATCCGGATTGAGGAGAGTTGTTCCCGAGTTCATTATTCCGTTGGATTCTAATTCTATGAACTTCATCTGCAGCATTTACCAAAATAAAATAAATAGAAAATGCCTTTACAACTTTATAAGCTTTCTCTATAGTCAGCGAGTCAATTAATTTTATAATTTGATTTCTTATCTCATCATTATATTCTGTACGAAGCTGCTTGGTAAGTGCTCTCAGCTTTTCAACAATTTCATAAATTGAAATGCCTGCTTGTTCCTTTAGAACATTGCCAAGAATAATTCCAAGCTCTCTTATATCTTTTTTGAGAGGCGCATCTTGCTCGGAATCTTCAAGAAGATTTAATGATCTTTTACTCATTTGGATTGTTAAATATATACCGCAAAAATTTGATAAGTAAATCAACAAAAAATAAATTAAATATCATGTGAGCAAGGATTGTGATGCTGTATAAATCATTCAATAAGCCTGAGGAATGTAGCACTCCTCAATTTGATGATCGGTTAGTGATTAATCGGCTCATTATTTATTTTTATAGTCAAGTTTTTAATTACAGATTCTAAAATTTAGTGTAGAGTAAAAGATGAAACTTAAAACTATCAACTTGATTTTCCTTTCGATTTTTTCACTTATTTTAATTAGCTGCGCAACTACTCCGGTTACAATAAATGTAATTCCGGAAAAACCGAAGCCAAATATTTTCGATAAAGCTGAGAATTTTAAAGTAGACTTTAAAAAACGAGACATCACTTTTAAGATTCCAGAAGGAACAAAGATAGATACGATTATAATTGATACGGTTAAAAAATCATTAAATATAGAATTGAATAAAAATTTTTCCTTTCTGCCATTCAGAGAAAACAATACAAAGGAAATTTATTCTGATGTGAAAAATTATTTTGGAAGAGATTTTAATGATTATAAATATTCGATTACTACAATGCACCTTCCGATAGAAGATCTTATTCCAAATTATTTTAGGAAAGATTCTGCCGAATATGATCGAACCCGACTGCCGTCAAAAACAGAAGCCAGGCCAGCGCCTGTTGTTCAAAACATAAGCAGGAAATTTATGCCTACTAACGGACTTTTTGATCGGAACATTGTTGTCTGGCCAAGTCACGGCTGGTATTATGCAAACAGAGAAGACCGATGGGAATGGCAGCGTCCAAGAATATTCCAATCGGTTGAAGATTTAATTCCACTTTCATTTGTAGTCCCATATTTACTGCAAATGCTTGAAAATGCTGGTGCAGTTGTATTTGATCCACGCGAAAGAGATCCTCAATCAAATTGTGTTGTTGTTGATAATGATTCACCATCCGATTTAAAATCAAAATACTATATCGAAAAAGGAAAAGATAAAAAACATCCATGGAAGAACGGTGATAGCGCAGGATTCGCAGTCGGCAATCCGCCGTATCCAAATGATTACAATCCATTTACAAAAGGAACTTATCGTTTTATTGCAACAGATACCTCAGGTTCTGCAAGCCTAAGCTGGATACCAAATATTCCGGAAGAAGGTTATTATGCGGTTTATGTTTCTTACAACGCTTCCGATAAAAATATTTCCGATGCACGGTATACAGTTTACCATGAAGGAATTCAAACTGAGTTTAAAGTAAATCAGCAAATTGGCGGAAGCACCTGGATTTATCTGGGCGAGTTTAAATTTGCAAAAGGATATAATCCCAAAACAGATAAAGTTATTTTATCAAATCAAAGCGATGAAGCCGGCAAAATCGTTTCAGCAGATGCTGTTCGTTTCGGCGGCGGAATGGGGATTATTGAAAGAGGCGGAGCGACAAGCGGTCGTCCAAAAATATTTGAAGCTGCACGTTATTATCTTCAATATGCCGGAATGCCTGACTCTTTAGTTTATGATTTGAATAATGGAAAAAATGATTACAACGATGACTATCAAAGCCGCCCTGAATATGTGAATTATCTAACCGGCAAACCTTTTGGTCCTAACCGTGATCGAGATGCTAAAGGACTAGGAATACCAATTGATCTTTCGCTTGCATTTCATACCGACGCAGGTATAACACACAACGATACAACTGTTGGTACGCTTTCTATTTATAGCATACCGGATGCAAAACATAAACTAGTTTTCCCAGATGGAATGTCGCGATTAGCCAACCGGGATTTTGCAGATATTTTGCAAACTCAAATTGTAAATGATATTCGTGCAGAATTTGATCCTGCCTGGAATAGACGACAGCTTGATAATGCTAACTACAGCGAATCACGAAATCAAAATGTTCCTTCGGTTTTAATTGAAATGTTATCTCATCAGAATTTTCTTGATATGAAGTTCGTTCACGATCCTCAATTCAAGTTTGATGTTGCTCGTGCAATTTATAAAGGGATGTTAAGATTTCTTTCCACACAATATCATTTTGATTATGTAGTTGAACCGCTGCCTGTTACGAACTTTGCAACTTCGCTTGATGAAAACGGAAGCGTAACACTAACCTGGAAACCGAAAGCAGATTCGCTTGAACCAACTGCTGTGCCGGATAAATATATTGTCTACACAAGAATCGATGACGGTGATTTTGACAATGGAATTATTGTCGATCAGCCGAAAGCAGTTTTTAATAATATAAAAGCTGGAGAAATTTATAGTTTCAAAGTTACTGCTGTTAATAAAGGCGGTGAAAGTTTTCCAAGTGAAATTCTTTCCGTATGCAGAATGGACAACAATAAAAAACCAGTTTTAATTGTAAACGGATTTTATAGAGTAGCTGGTCCAGCGACAATTGAAACACCAAAGTTCATCGGCTTCTTTAATCAGAAAGATCCTGGAGTTCCGGATAAATATGGTTTAAGCTTTACCGGAAACGAATACGATTTCGATTCCACGCATGAATGGATTTCAAATGATAATCCAGGATGGGGCGCGAGCCATGCTGATTATGAAGCAAAAGTAATCGCCGGTAATACTTTTGATTACCCTTATGTGCATGGCTTATCTATTAAGGAAGCAGGGTATCCGTTTGTATCGGTCAGCGCACAAGCAGTTGAAGATAGTGAAATCAATTTGAATAATTACAAGTTCGTTGATTTAATTTTGGGCGAACAAAAAACTACTCTCTGGGAAAGAGCGAAAGAAGATTCGCTTAAAGGTTTAAGGTTTCAAGCCTATCCTAAGAAGCTTCAAACTGCTATTGAAAGTTATTGCAAAACAGGCGGGAATATTTTTGTCTCCGGCGCTTATGTCGGAAGCGATTTATTTGCTCAACCGAAACTCGACAGCGTTAACATAAATTTTGCAGAAAAAATATTGCATTATAAATTCGATACCGATCATGCAGCGGTTACCGGCGAAGTATTTTCTGCGGATTCTTTATTTATGAAGAAGTTTGAAAACTTTAACTTTAATTCAAAATTAAATGATAAAGTTTATGCCGTTACTGCACCAGACGCGATAAATCCAGTGAAAGACAGCAAAACAATTTTGCGATTTTCTGAAAATCAGTTCAGTGCTGGTACAGCATACAAAGGAAATTACGGTGTTATTGTTTTTGGCTTTCCATTCGAGACTATTCTTGAACAGCAGGCAAGAGACGAAGTAATGAAAGCGGTTCTCGGTTATTTTGGAATGTAGTTTCTGGATGCTAGATACTGGATACTAGATGTTAGATACTAGATGCTGAAAGTATGAAGGAAGTAATTTTTTTAGACATTCAGCATCTTTATTAAAATATTAGATTGACAAAATAGTTATGAAAAAATCCTTTGTTATAATTTGTTCAACCATTTTCATCGCACTAATTTTTTTCGGATGTACATCTAAGCAAATATTGAAGGAAGAAAAAGCTGAGAAAAAAGAATTATCAGCCGCTGAAAAAGTAAATACATTCAAACAAGATATTTCCAAAAGGAAATTTCATTTCACAATTCCAATCGGCACAAGAGTAGATACAGTTATAATTGATTCAACCAAGAAAACTTTTACGATAAATCTGAACAGACAATTTTCTTTTCTGCCGTTTAGAGCGAAAAATGTTGAAGAAATTTATTCTGAAGTGAAAAGGTTTTTTGCCAAAGATTTTAATGATTTTAAATTTTCAATTCGTTCTTTAAATTATCCGATTGAAGAATTCATCCCGAATTATTTCAGAAAAGATTCTACACAGTATGATTCTAACCGCATTCCACATGCTTATAGTAAACCATTGCCTGTTGCAGAAAATTTAAGTAAAAAATCAATTCCGACACATGGATTGTTCAACAGAAATATTGTTATTGCACCGAGTCACGGCTGGTATTACAACAGCAAGGAAGACAAATGGGAATGGCAGCGTCCGCGTTTATTCCAATCCGTTGAAGATCTTTTACCGACTTCATTTTGTATTCCGTACTTAATTCCAATGCTTGAAAATGCAGGTGCAACAGTTTTCGATCCGCGGGAAAGAGATATACAAACCAACTCAGTTGTTGTTGATAACGATTCAAAAGAAAATATAAAATCAAAAAAATATTTCGAGCAAGTTAAAAGCGAAGAATACGAATGGAGTGGAAAAGGAAATGGTTTTGCTGAGGGAAATCCGCCATATCCGGTTGATTACAATCCGTTCACAAAAGGAACTTATAGAGAAACAAATGCAAACTCGACAGCAACAGCTTCAATCAACTGGACGCCGGATATTCCTGCTGAAGGATATTATGCTGTTTACATTTCATATCATTCTTCAAAACAAAATGTAAATGACGCAAATTATATTGTTATTCACGACGAAATAAAAACCGACTTTAAAGTGAATGAACAAATCGGCGGGAGTACATGGCAATATCTCGGCACTTTTAAATTTTCTAAAGGATTGCATCCCGATGAAGACAAAGTTATACTGACAAATAAAAGTGCAACTCCGGGAAAAATTGTTTCCGGAGACGCAGTAAGATTCGGCGGTGGAATGGGAATTGTCATACGCGGTGGAAGAACAAGCGGACGCCCGAAGTTTGTTGAAGGCAGCCGCTATTATCTTCAATATGCAGGAATTCCGGATTCACTTTATGATTTTAATAAATCGCAAGATGATTATAATGATGATAAACAAGATAGAAGCAAGTATGTAAATTATCTTAACGGGAATTCATCAAATGATAAAAATGACAAAGGACTTGGAATTCCAATTGATCTTTCACTTGCATTTCACACCGATGCAGGAATTACTCACAATGACACTACAGTTGGGACATTAGCTTTATACGGAATTAAAGGAGAAGACGGCAAATCAACTTTTCCAAACGGAGTTTCGCGATTAGCGAGCAGAGATTTGGCGGATATAATTCAAACACAAATTACTAGTGACATTCGTTCTAAATACGATCCCGCATGGAACCGGCGGCAGATAATGGATGAAGAACCTTCTAACGATGTTTATCCACAACAATACAGCGAAGTTTACCGTCCAAATGTGCCGTCAGTATTGATCGAACTTTTATCGCATCAAAATTTTCTTGATATGAAGTTCGCTCTTGATCCTCAATTCCGGTTTGATGTTGCACGCGCAATCTATAAAGGGATGCTTCGGTTTTTAGCTGTGCAGAATCATGTTAAATATGTTGTCGAACCTCTTCCGGTGACACACTTTTGTACCGATTTAAATAACAATGGTGATGTCATTTTAAAATGGCAGCCAACAGTTGATTCACTTGAGCCAACAGCTAAACCAGATGGATATATTGTTTATACTAGAATTGGGAATGGAGATTTTGATAACGGAATTTTTGTTAAAGATACTCTTACAGAATTCAAGAATGTAAAACCAAACATAATTTACAGCTACAAAATCACTGCAATAAATAAAGGAGGGGAAAGCTTTCCATCTGAAATTCTCTCAGCGGCAAGAACCGATAATGGAAATAGACCTGTGTTAATTATAAATGGATTTGAAAGAGTTTCCGCACCGGCAAGTATAGACTCAAAACAATTTTCCGGTTTCTTGAACAAGATAGATCCGGGAGTAGCAGATAAATACAATATAAATTTTGTAGGACAGCAATATGATTTCAATCCAAAGGATGAATGGAAATCTAATGACGAACCAGGCTGGGGAGGAAGTCACGCTGATTACGAAGGAAAAGTTATCGCTGGAAACACTTTTGATTATCCTTTCATTCATGGGGAATCAATTTTGAAATGTGGTTATCCATTCGTTTCTGCAAGCGTAAAATCAGTAATTGATGGAAATGTAGATCTAATTAAATATAAATTTATTGATTTAATTTTGGGAGAACAAAAAAGCACGCGCTGGCAAAAAGCAATTGAAGATTCAATTAGAGGAATTCGTTTTAAAACTTTTCCATCGGGATTGCAAAAGAAGATAACAGAATATTGTCAATCCGGTGGAAATATTTTTATTTCAGGTTCTTATGTTGCAAGCGATTTGTTTAATGAAGTTCCTCGTGACAGTTCGGATATAAAATTTGCTGAAAATATTTTGAAATATAAATTGGACACAGATCATGCTTCAAATACCGGTGAAGTATTTTCAGACGACCAATCCTTCTTACTGAAGTTTGACGAATTTGATTTCAATACAGAACTAAATAATAAAATATATGCTGCCACGGCTCCGGATGCGATTGATCAAATAAACGGAAGTAAAACAATTTTACGATATAAAGAGAATCAATTTCCGGCTGCAACCGCATATAAAGATAAATATGGAGTTGTGGTATTTGGATTTCCGTTCGAGACAATTCTTGAACGGAATGTTAGAGATGAAGTAATGAAAACAGTTCTAAATAATCTCGGACTTTGAGCTTTTGGAATAAAATCAAAATGCGTCATTCTTGATTATTAAATTTAAAATAATTAGTATTTTTTTGATTTTATTAGTATTGTTTGATAAGTATGTGGGGACTTATGAAAATATTTTCAGTTCTAACGTTTTCAGCTTTAGTTTTTACTACATCGTTATATTCTCAGGCAATTGACTTTCAAATAAGTGAAGACAAAACACCTGCTAGTTTTATTCAGCGTTATCCCAAATTATACTTTAATCCTTATTATCGTTCACTAGTTGTTTGGGAAGATTTAAGAGAAGGTGAGCCTAGGTACTATGCGCAAATGTATGATTCACTCTTCAAACCGATAGGAAAAAATTTTAAGACTACTTCTAATTTCCAATTTTATTTCTCTAAAGAAAATTATATTGCGTTAAGAGAAGAATCTTATAATTGGAGCCTTCCTTATGATTATTCCTCCTTTGAAATTATAGGTTCGATTTATAACCGGCAAAATGAAATAGTAAAAGAAATTGGATTAGCTGGTGGTATGTATCCGTGGTGTGGTACCGGATATTTGGGAACTCAGCCTGAAATGATTACTTGCGATAGCAGTTTTATTTTCTTTTTTAACGATGACGGCAGGGTGACCGGGGCAAAATATAATTACGAAGGTGATCTTTTAAAAAGCTATTCATATCAGAATTCATCATTACCAATAAATGCAGGAGTGATATCCGCAGATATAAATTTGAACGGGAATATTTTATTTGCTTGGTTTAATGCAAGAACAAGTGACATGCCCTTCGGGTTTTACAGCACAATTTTTAATAGTAAAGATTCCGTTATTACTTCAAAGAAATTATTAATTCCATTTGCGGCTGATTCCAATGGAGATGATTATTTTTGGGGTGGAAGATCCCCTCTTCTAAAAGTTAGAGCGATTTCAGATTCATTATTCGAAATATTCTATGTCTTAAAAGATTCATTAAAACTTTTTTATGCAAAGATCGATGAAAAAGGAAATCTTATCGGTAGTTTAAATGAAATAAAAATACCTTATCATATTTCAAATGAAATAAATACATATTATTCATTATATAATTTTTATGTTGCGCCAATAGTCAATGATAGATTTGGTATCTATTTTACAGTGGGCACATATTCGTCCGGTAGTGAAAAGGATTTGAGCTCAATATTCTATTTTAATAAAGACGGTAATGAAACATGGATGACAACAATAGATTCATCTCAGAACCTTAATTTTAATGATGGTGTAGGCTTAACAAATAATGATGAGTTATATATTCCGGAACAGTATAAAAATGATATTTATCTGAAGGAGTATAAAGGTTTTACATTAGTTGATTCGCAAAAAGTCAACGATGATATAAGAGGAAGCAATCAGATTAATTTATTTGTCAAAAAAGTAAATGATAAAAAATTTATTTGCGGTTGGAATGATGAAGCAGGAATTAAGGGAGTATTTATAGATCGAAATGGTAATAAGTTAAGCGAGGAATTAAATCTGCCGGGCTACTTAATCGAGTATTTTAATGATGGATCTTCCGTTGCTATATGGAAACAAATTGTGTCGGAATCATGCACAAGACTTGGATACAGCATAATAGACCCAAATCAAAATGTTATATATCAAGAAGGTCTTATTTCAAGCGATTATACCGGAGATCTAAATGCGGATTTAAAGGTAATCACTGATTCCAGCTTTGTAATATTGTATGGAAAATATAAAAATGTGAAATTAGCTTCCTTTAACAAAAACGGGAAAAAGAGTAATGAAGTTATTTTTCCGGCGGATTATTCTTATCAATCAAAAATTTTTAGAGTTGGATTTGACTCTATTTGGGTTTCCTGTTTTGGAAAATTACAACTCTTTTCTAATGGATTAACACCACTCACTCAAACAGTCAATCTTTACCCTTCAATTTATTTAGATAATAATAATTTTCTTACGATTAACTACAGTAACTATTATGGGTCGTACACTTATTATGGAAATATCGTTACACCTTCAGTCGACACGTTAAAAAGAAATTTCCTGCTTGCAAATAATGCAGATGAATTAAGCGTATTTAATCTAACTAAGGATGAATTTATAGTTTTATATAGAATGAATGATAAGATATTTGCAAAAACATTTTCAAATAACGGGAAAATCTTGATGGATTCAATTTTAATTCATCAGCCCATTTCTTCATACAAAAGAATTCCACAAATGGCAGCAGCAGGCAATAATGTTTTATTCACATGGTCAGATGCGAGAAATGATGGTGACGGATATGATATTTACGGAAGCATCTTCAAGCTCTCAATACTTACTGATGTAAATGAAAAAATAAAAAATAATTTGACGAACAGTTTTTACCTTTTCCAAAATTATCCGAATCCTTTTAATCCTATTACAACTATCAGATATGAAATTCCAAAACAAAGCAAAGTTGAATTAATAGTTTATAATATTCTTGGCGATGAAGTAGCAGTACTTATAAACGGGGAAAAAGTCCCCGGTAGTTACGATGTTAAATTTGATGGATCAAAGTTGGCAAG
>JAMCWE010000004.1 GCA_023475265.1 Bacteroidota bacterium | reverse complement strand
TCTTCAGAAAGATCGTCATTCCGAAATGAAAGTCGTAAACATGTTCAATTAGTTTTGTTCTGGAAACAATCTTGTTCTTGTTCCTAAGCAGATATTCGAGAATGGAATATTCCCGCGGTGTTAAAATAATTTCTTTATTGTCCCTCAGCACTTTATGAGCCACCAAATCCATTCGCAGATTATCAATTGTTAGTACATTACTCTTTTGAGTCTCCTTTCTTCTTAACAAAGCTCTAACCCGTGCAATCAGTTCTTCAAACGCAAAAGGTTTTGTTAAATAATCATCGGCGCCGCTATCGAGCCCGTCCACTTTGTCTTTTGTGCTGTCTTTTATTGTGAGCAAAAGAATTGGAGTTTCAATGTTATTACTTCGCAGTTCCTTTATCATCTGAATGCCGCTCATCTGGGGCATCATTATATCGCTGATGATAAGATCGTACTCTTCATGAAATGAGCGATCTAAACCTTCTTTTCCGTTGCCAGCGGTATCTACCTGGAAGAGTTCTTCCTCTAAACCTTTTTTTATAAAAGAGGCGACCTTTTTTTCGTCTTCAACTACTAATATTCTCATACCTAGAAGAGTCCCAATTTCTCAAAATGCCCACCTTCACTTTATTGAAAAGTTATTCGATTATAAGGTAAAATAGACTGATAGAAATTTCAACTAAAATATGTATTGCGGCGTGAACCTACAAGTAAAAGACTTTGGACTCCCTCGAAGTCCGGAAATAGAAAAGGAGAGCACACGTACTCTCCTTTTCTTCAACTGTTAAAAAGATTCTTTCGAGAAAAATTATTTTGCAGCTTCGTTCTTCATTTTCTTCTCAGCCTTTTTCTCTTTCTTCTCGGCTTTCTTTTCAACCTTTGCAGCTTTCTTTTCTTTCTTCTCAGCTTTCTTTTCAACTTTTGCAGCTTTCTTTTCTTTCTTTTCAGCCTTCTTCTCAACTTTAGCTGCTACTTTTTCTTTCTTCTCAGCTTTCTTTTCAACCTTCATTTCTTTCTTTGCTTTGGTTTCAGCTTTCTTTTGTGGTTGAGCTTGAGCGAAAGCGTTAACTGATACAAAAGCGAGAATTAATAATACTGCGGCTAACTTCTTCATTAGGTACTCCCTTGTTAATTGATTGTTATTTACTTATCGACTATTGAAAATTTTGTGTGGAGGTAACTTAACTGCTGGTTCATTAAGGAACCATTAAAGACAGATTAAAAAATTTTAATAATTTTAATGCGATTGGCTGTGTTGCGTCAAAATTTTTCAAAATTTATCATTCTGATAAACTATATTTAACCTTCAAAAAATTAAGGGGGCTTAATGACAGTATTTTTCTCTAAGGCGTGCGAGCTTGGTCTTCAGGCAGTTTTGTATTTATCTGCTAAAGAAAAAAGAATTTTCAACGCAGAAGAAGTTTCCGGCGAACTAAAAGTTCCAAAGGAATTTGTCTCGAAGGTATTGCAAATACTAACGAGCAGCGGAATTGTCGGTTCTAAGAAAGGAAAAAAGGGCGGGTTTTATCTTGCAAAAGAACCGGGTCAAATTAAACTGATTGATATCGTTGAAGCAATTGACGGTCTCGACGTTTTTAAATCTTGTGTCCTGGGTTTTCCGGGATGTTCGGTTGAAACACCGTGTCCTGTACATGAAAAATGGGGCAAGCTGCGAAATGAAGCTTACCAGATGTTAAGCGAAGAAACACTCGAACATCTTAAAGAAAGAACATTCAATAAAATTTCTTCGCTGTAGAATTATTTTGTAGCGGTTATAAACATATCTTTTGAATCAAGACGAACGAAAGGTTTTCGCTCGAAGTTTTCAAAAAACGCTGTACTTCGAAAACCCGCCGATTTCAGTTCCCTATTGATAAAAGCTTTTGTGTGAAGAAAATGTTTTGTTGTGACCAACTTGAAATCTTTTGGGTTGTCGAGTTTGAAAGACATGATATTAAAGTTAATATGTTCGCGAAAGAAATCATAGAAACGGATTATCGCCATGCCGTTGCGAACAGCAATATTATTGACTCGCTTATTTTGCTTCACGATTTTTTCATAGTTCAGAATGTGAAGAAAAATTCTCCCATTTGGTTTTAACAATCCATGTATTTTGCTGAAAGCTTTTTTCAGTTGTGAGGCATTCAAATGAGCGATCGTGTTTCCTACGCACACAACATTTTGAAAATGTCCCATGTAAACTTTTGGAATAGACTCTAAAGATGAAATCTGTGTTTTTATTTCCACATTAAACTTAATGGCATTCTTGTTCGTTTCCCCAATCATCTTTGGCGAAATATCGAAAGCCGTTACGTCATGTCCATTCATCGCGAGCGCAATAGAATCCAAACCTATTCCGCAGCCCAAATCTGCGACTGAACCAATTCTCTCGAAAATATTCTTGTATGCATTTACACGAAGCTGAAGATTCTTTTCGAAATCGATCATCTTTTCATAAAATTCTGAAACGTCGTCGTAAAAATCCGCAGACGACAATGATTTGTTGCTCGCTTTTTTCATCTTTATCTCAAATTGACTAACTATAATTTAAGCAGTTCCTCTTCCAACTCAATGGCTTTCGGAAATAAAATATTGTTTTCTAAGTGTATGTGTTTATGAAGATCCAACTCGAACTCTTTCAGTTCTTCATAAGTTACTTTGAAAGTTGTGCACGCATCCTTTGGCAAGGTATAATTATTAGTTAGCTTTTTCATGTTGCTTAAGACTTCCCCCGCCGAAGAATGTTCTTCTTCCATTCTTCTAATCGGATTCTTGATCGTTCCGTATCCACCTGTTTTCGGGCGCTCGTTGAATTTTTTTGTTTCCATCAAGTAATGGATTAAAGGGAAAAGAATGTTTTCTTCTTTCATCATGTGCGAAGTTAATTCGGCAGCAATCGAGTCGAATGCGATTCCAACTTCAGCCAGATAAGAATACTTTTCCCCGTGAGCGTTTATGACCTTTGCCAAATGATCTTTTATTTGCGGAATCGATTTCTTGACATAAGCGTGATGAGTATTCACAATAAATTGCGCGAGAAAATCTAAATCCCATTCGGAATATTTATTTGAATCATCGCTTCCCCGTTCTTCCAAATTATTTAATTGATTATGGATTTCGCTGACAGCAAGATTTTTCTCTTGAAGAGCTTCGCCTAATTGGCGATTGCCGTGGCAACAGTAGTCGATTCCGTATTTTTCAAAAACCTGTGCGGCTCTAAAGTTTGTGGCAACAATATCTTTTATTTTTAAGTCGGCAAAGCCAGCCAAA
>JAMCWE010000130.1:435-3348 GCA_023475265.1 Bacteroidota bacterium | reverse complement strand
GATCACGATGATGTTTCTGAGAATAGTAGACTTTTGAAGCAGTATCATTATTTAAGAGACCATGAAGATATTGATGTTGTTAGTTCTTGGTATAATATAATTTCTGAAAGCGGAAGAATTCTTCATACAGTTAAACTTCCAGTAACCGATCTTGAAATTAAAAAAAAGATGCTTTACGAATGTTGTGTGATTAACTCCGGAATGATGATTAGAAAAAGTGTATTTGAAAAATACGGGCTATTTATTCAAAATAAATTTCCTGCACAAGATTATGATTTTTTTCTACGAATATTACCTAAAGTTAAATTCTACAATATTCCGGAGGTACTTCATAATTGGATATCCAGAGAAATGTCTCCATCTAACGTTGCATACGCAAGACAGAGAGGGGTTACTATAGAAATATTAACCGATTATTTTAATGATTTACTCTCTAATTCTCAGATAAAGAAAGACGAATGGTGTTTCTTCATGGGGAGAATTCATTATTATTATAATTCTCCGAGCAAGTCCATAGGTTATTTCTGGAAGGCATTGTTAAAAAGGAATATTAGCTTAATCAATCTTAAATATCTTTTATTCTCAACTTTTTTATTCCCTGCTATTTTTTTGTATCGTAGAATTCTTGTTGACAGAAGATATGGTAAGAAATATTGGTTCAGTTTCTAAGCATTTTAAGACAAAAAGGAATGCAAAAGAAAAAAGTATTACATATAATAATTCGTTCTTCTTATGATGGCGCGGTAGTGCTTCCCATTGGGATTATTGAAAGTTTACCGGAATACAAACATCAAATTCTTTCTTTCTTTAGGGGAAGCGCATTTCAAGAAATCATACAAAAAGATATCCCTTATACGGATTTCATTACTGATGAGAGTTTATCAAAAAAACATAGATTGGGAAAATTTGTTTTTGTTGTTCAATTCTTAAACCATCACAATTTTGATATCATACATTTTCATACCGGCGGACTCGGAGTTCTTCTTTTGACATATTTATTCAGAGGTAAGGCAAAGGTAATTTTTCATATCCATTCCGGGAATATTTCAGGAGTACCAAATAAGCGAAAATTATTTTTATGGCAAAAGATTGTACTCAGATATTTGAATAACCGCACAATCCAGATTGCAGTCGCTGAACATGTAACTAAAAATTATGAAGCCCAAATCGGGTCAAAGCAAAATATAAGTCTAGTTAAAAATTTTGAAAATTATGATTTTAAAGAAAAGGAAAAGTTAAATTATAGTGTGGGGTTTTTAGGCAGGGTTATCGAAGCAAAGAATTTCAATATACTTTTTAATATAGTAAACGAATTACGTAAACAATCCACAAAAATATCCGTAAGAGTGAAAGGAGATATTTATCCCTCTCGAACAATTTCAATAGATAAAATAATGAGTACTTTTAATTATGAATTCCCATCTTTTTCTATTGAACAATTTTTCTCACAAATAGATCTGTTATTATTTCCTTCGTTATTGGAAGAATGTCGTCCCTTAGTGATTCTAGAAGCACTCGCATTTGATACTCCTATAATTGCAGCTAAAACAAAAGCAGTGGTAGAAATCCTTGGCGAGTATCCTTTGTTAGTTAATACAATTGAAGTAGAATCAATTATGGAAAAGATTATGTGTTTCTATTCCGGCCAAATTGATCGTCATTATTTAACTAATTTGCATCGGGAACTCTATTCTAAGCATCCGGCAAAGGATTCTATTGAAAAAATCCGAAATATTTACGAAACACCTTACTTATGATTAGTATTTTACATCTTCAAAGAGACCTTGGAATAACAAACGGCATAACGAAGTATATTTATCAGTTGTCCAAATACTCCAATAAGGATTTCAACCACCACGTTATGGCTCTCAACTGTGAAGCAAGTGAACTGTTTACAAAGAATTCCATTCCACTCACTATTTTTGGTTTTAAGAAGATTACACCCTTCAACATTATCAAAATTGTAAAAACGATTAAAAAGTATTTGGTTAAACATCAGATAAGCATTATCCATTGCCATCATAGAAACTTTGATACACTCTGCTGGCTGCTTAACACATACTTCAGAGTTCATACTGTTACTACGGTACAAAGCAAAGTTTATAAGTACAAAATTATTAGTTATAGATCTGAAAAATTAATTGCTATAGGCGAATCTATTAAATCACATCTCGTAAAATATTTTCATCGTAATGAAAATAGGATCACACTTCTTAACAATTTTACTTGCGAAAAGGAATATGATATTTATGAAAGTTCCACTATAACAAAGCACGGTTTGTCACTGGACAAGAATAAAAGGGTTATTCTATTTGTAGGGAGGTTCAGTAAAGAAAAGGGAATTGATCTATTACTAAAGGCCTATAAGAAAATAAAAATGACTGGATCAAATATTGCGCTTATTCTTCTTGGCAGCGGTGAGGAAAATAATTTGGTAGAAAAATATCATAATGACAGCACTCTCGAAATAAAAGTAATTGCTCCATGTTTTCCGATTATTGATTACTACCGTTTAGCAGATGTTGTTGTCCTTCCTTCACGTGTTGATCCATTCCCATTTGTAATGCTTGAGGCCGGATATTTATCAAAGCCTTTTATCGGGACAAACGTTGATGGAATAGGCGAGGTGATCGAAAATGAAATAAACGGTTTACTAGTTGAGCCAGAGAATGAAAATGAACTAGAAAAGGCGATTCTGAGAATACTGAACGATGAAAAACAAGCTGCAAAATTTGGAAGTGCATTAAGAGAAAAAATAGTAAAATCTTATACTAGCAAACGAATCATACCAAAATATGAGCAACTCTATAAATCACTCGTAGTTTGATTTTCGAAATTTAGTCTGAACAAGTTCTTTAATAAGTCGCCAAATAAAAAATGAGTTTGCTTTCATATATCTTTGGTTTGGAGTTG
>JAMCWE010000130.1:0-425 GCA_023475265.1 Bacteroidota bacterium | reverse complement strand
CTCCACTGACGACCGGAATTGAATAAAATATTCGGAGCTAATTTTATCTCGCCTGACAGCAAGTCGAAAAAATTACCGACTGTAAATACACACTTAACTTTTAGCGAATTAAAATTATCAGCAATCCACAATTCGGCTATCGGCATTCCCAAGCCTACCAACAAAATATCCGGCTGAGAATCTTCAATCATTTTTAAAATGATAGAAGTTTCTTTTTCAGTATTGAAATATCCATTGTGAGCTCCTACAACTTCAATCCCGTTTAAATTATTATTAAGGTTTTCTATTGCTTTTTTTAATCTTTCATCTGTAGAGCCCAACAAAAAGAGCCTAACTTTTTTTAATGCAAGGTATCGGTCAATGCCATTATAAAATGAGTGGTTAAAAGTTACCTTTTCGATGATTGTATTACACAGAAGTTTCAT
>JAMCWE010000156.1 GCA_023475265.1 Bacteroidota bacterium | reverse complement strand
CGCCGGGTTCTCACGTCATTAAAATTAATGAAACGATGTACAGGTGGGGACAAAAAGAAATTCTTGATACTATCAAAGTTGTTGATTGTACAAAGCCATTAACTTTCACTTATGATTTTTTTCCGGTTACAGGGCATGCGAACAATTTAGGATTTTATAAAGCGGATGGAACTAACGGGGAAAACTTTTTCACTTCGACTACATTCAAAATTTTAATCGGTAGTGTCGCTGTGCTGGGCGGTATTTCGGCGTATTTCAAAATTAAAGCTGATAAGAAATATGACGATTACATGAACACGAAAAACCAATCGACACTCGACGAAGTTGACCGGTTGGATTTAATCAGCGGAATATCTTTCGGATTGCTTCAAATAAATTTCGGCTATTTGATTTATAGGTTTCTAACGGATTAATAAGGGGGTGTCATGCTGTGCTTACGTCATTCGTATGACTAAATACAAAAAAACTTTCCGTATCGAATCTACAAGATTAAAAGAATGGGATTACTCTAATCCTTGGTGGTATTATGTAACGTTAAACACAAAAGGTCACAAAGAGTGGTTTGGAACGATTGAAAAAAATAAGATGGTATTGAATGGAATGGGAGAGCTTGCAGAACATTTTTGGAAATTAATACCGACTCATTTTCAAAACGTCGAGCTGGACTATTACGTAATTATGCCGAACCATATTCATGGAATAATTATTATCAACCCAACAGTAGAGACGCCCGATCGGGCGTCTTTACGCTCGTCATCTTTAGGACAGATTATGAATCAATTCAAGGGTTCTGTAAAACGATGGGCAAATAAAAACGGTTATTCCACATTTGTTTGGCAGACTAGGTTTTATGATAGCATTATTCGCAACGAAAAAGAATTGTACAACATTCGAAAATACATAGAGCAAAATCCTTTGAGGTGGGAGTTAGAGAAAGATCAACTGGAAAACATTTTTGATTTATAAAAACGCCATTTTTATTAATAGCATCTTAATATTAGGTAGCATCTTTATATCTTCCAATTCTGCTTAGCATAACCCCGCTAAAATATTTCACCATTATAATTGACTTGCAATAATCTTTGACGGATTTCCGTTCTCTGACGGAATAACACCAGGCAATTCATTATTTCGTTGATTAACTCTCTGCATCTTTATCTAAAAAGCATATACCCCTTAAGCAATTCATAATAAATAGTGTATGGCATTATAATTGAAAAATTATGTACTATAAAAATTTGTATCTCCATAAAGTAATTCCGAGGAGAAAATGAATCTAGAAGAAAAAATGAAATTCTTATCACGAAGAGACTTTTTAGTTAAGCTAATTTTTGGCGGAGGTTTGATAGCCGGATTTCTTTTGTTATTTAGAAACGGAATGGCATTTCTGTTTCCGCCAAAAGAAAAAAAAGTTGCTCAGAAGTTATTAATAGCAAGAAAGAATGAACTCGAAATCGGAAAAGCAAAAGAGTTTAAGGTTGGTGATAATTCTTTTTTTATCGTCAATACCGAGGACGGTTTAAAAGTATTTTCTGCTATATGTACACACCTGGGATGTAAAATTAAATGGGAACAATATCGCAATCGTTTTTATTGCCCTTGTCATCAGGGAGTTTTTGATGTAAGAGGAAAAGTAGTAAGTGGACCACCTCCGCGACCACTTGATGAATTCAGAGTAGAAATAAAAAATAATTTGGTTTATATGTGGCTCGATGAAAGCCAGGGGAATATGGCATGATAGATAAAACTAAAGCATGGCTGAAAGAAAGAATTCTCATAGATAAAAATAAATCTTCAGAAATAATAGAAAAAGCATTAAAAGAACCTATACCCAAACACATGAAAAATTGGTTCTATGCAATTGGAGCTACACCCCTCTTACTTTTTCTTTTTCAGATTATAACCGGAATATTACTAACCTTCTATTATGTTCCGTCGCCTGAAGGCGCCTATGAAAGTGTAAGACATATTACTCAAGATATACAAATGGGTTTTTGGATAAGAGGGCTGCATCGTTGGGCTTCTAATTTCATGCTCATTGCCATGATGCTTCATATTGTGAGAGTATTTTTCACCAGGGGATATAGAAAACCGAGAGAATTGAATTGGATAATTGGCATCTTAATGTTGATTACAACACTTGGATTATGTTTCACCGGTTACTCTTTGGTTTTCAATCAACTTTCATATTGGGCTGCAACTGTCGGAACAAATATGATAAAAGAACTACCTCTTGTTGGAGAAACGATTTTGAGATTCTTGAGGGGAGGAACTGAAGTTACAGGAAATACGATTACGAGGTTTTATAATTTACATATGGGGTTATTACCGACTATTCTTTTTGTACTTATCGTTGTACACATAGTATTTGTTAGAATTCATGGCGTTTCAAAACTTGAAGAACATGAAGAAAGTTATCCGTTTTATCCCGAACATTTTTATCACACCATAGTTATTGTATTATTTCTTTTAATTACACTTAGCGCATTAACTGTAATATTGCCGCCCGGAATAGGAGAACCTGCTAATCCAAGCGTTACACCTCCACACATTAAGCCAGAGTGGTATTTTTTTGCTGTTTATTCAATCCTTAAAATTTTCCCTTTACGGATTGGAATTTATTTATTAATAGCTGTCTTGATTGTTGCAACCTTCTGGCCATTTATTGATGAATACATGCAGGCTAGATTGCCCAAAATAAAAATAAATTATTGGGTTGGTTCATTGGTTATAATTTTGTTTTTAATCTTTACTGTAGTTGAAATCATTGTAACTTAAAAAATAAAGCTCTAAAGATGGAGATAATATATGGCTGAACAAGATTCCCTAAAAACACAGCGACTCATAATTGGCGTATTCAGTATTCTACTTGTTGTTGTACTTATAATTGTTGCTGGTGTGGAAATGAAACAGACTCAAAGCACAAAACTACAGGCAGTTATAAGCGGTGATAATAAGAGATGTATAGATTGTCATACTAGTAAAGGCGTGGCAGTCAAAGCAATTGATGCATGGAAAGAGAGCGTTCATGCACAACAAAATATTGGGTGCTTAGATTGCCACAAGGCAAACAAAAATGACTTTGATGCATTTTACTGTCCAGAAAGTGATCTGCTTGTTGCAAGACATCCAACACCAAAAGACTGTGCGGAATGTCATGAACAGGAAGTAAAAGAATTTGCGGATAGCAAGCACGCACATCAATTTTGGCTAATAAAAAATGCAGATCGTTCGGTATTTGAACCAACAATTGCAACCAGAAATGGATGTGAACAATGCCATCAAATCGGTAATGTTTGGCCGGATAAATCAGTAGGCGAATGCGATGCATGTCATCCCAAACATACATCTC
>JAMCWE010000016.1 GCA_023475265.1 Bacteroidota bacterium | reverse complement strand
CTTCCTCTTGCATTTCCGGCTGTGCCTGCTTTATCTAAAAATGACAACAATGATGTTTTGAAATTCGCTCTTACATCCGCAGTAAGATCGGTGTCATCTAATTTGGTTCCAAGACTATCAAGCTTTTCATCTAATGAACTCATATTCGATTTAAACGCGGAGTCGGAAAGTCCATAAAGCTTGGATTCATTTTGATCTGAAAAATTAATTAGCTCAACATCACCGGCTCCACTAGCATATTCGAATACGTCTCCATAGACGATAACTGCCAAATCTATCAGATCATCCTTTGTCACTGTTTTCGCACCTGTCTTACCTTCTGTTCCTTCGGTAAGTGTTTTTTCGCATTTACCTATTTCGCCCCTTGCAGTTATAATTCTTTCCATTGTTACAGGTATTCTCTTAAACTTATTAAATTTTTCTTTTTCGGAGTTATAAAGAAAAATAGTTTCATCTATCATTGCGGTTTTATTTGATTCATGTAAATTCATTTTACACTTTCTCCTATTCTATGGTTTTTATTTCCCGCACCTACTTTCACCCTTTTCCAGAAAGTAAATACAGAATGTTTATTATTTGGATTAATTATTTGAAAATCGATAAAATTCAATGTTTTTGTTATTTTATTTGCTATTCCACAAACATTAAATGCTTTTCTGTTTATGTTAAATTGATTTCCATCAACATTAAATGTGCATCCGGTTACATCAAATGTGCGTCTACTCAAATCAAATGGATTTCCGGCAGTTTTGAATAGAATTCCGATCATTTGAAATATGCTTTTATTTACATTAAATGTGCTTACAATCAAATTAAATTGAATTCCATCAGCATGAACCGGCATTTCATTCATTTTAAATATGCTTTCAGTATCATTAAACGTAATTCCGATCAAATCAATTTGCTTTCCATTTATTTGAAATAGGATTCATTTGATTTTAAATAGATGTTTTTCATAAACAAATGAATGTCCATTTGGAATAAACTGTTTTTAGTTGATGATAAATAGAAAAATATTTTACTCGGGAGTAAATCCCGGATTGATTAGAACCCCGTTTCAGAACTGATCACTTAGAATTGAAAGAGATTTGCGATCAGTTCTAAAGTTAATCCCACTTATTGTGGCTGTTATTAATTTTAATGTGAATGTTCAAGAATAATAGAACCCTTTTTTACCTATTTCAAAATTTGTGTTTACAACTTTGCAATTTGAAATCAAAAAGTCAAGATGAAATTAATTTTTTTCTTTAAGCTGCTTTAGGCTTTCTGCAACTTCTTCCCTCGGCAGGTTTCCTTTAATAAGAATATCATCAGGCTTTTCTAAAAGTCTTTCACAATATTTTATTCCGTCTTTAAGATATTTGGAATCGTATTCAATCAAATCAAAAATTAAATCTTCAGCTTTATCAAACTGATCGGTGTATTCATAATAAAAGAATAAGCTTTCCTCAGTTCCAATGTTTATCGACTCGTCTTCAAGCTTAGCCGCTGTTAGATTAATTTTTTTAAGATGTTCCGGCTCAATTAAGATAGGAGAATTTTTCAAACCTTCTACAAAAAGATTTAAAGACCGTTCATACATTTCAAAGCTTTTTTCTGAATCATTATTAAGTCCATATATTTCAGCCTCTTCTTTGAATAGAACACCGAGCAAATAACAGTTCGGCGCAAGCAGCGTTTCCGAAGTGCTGATCATTTTGATTAACTGTGAATCTGAAATACTGTTTATGAACATTCTGTCTAAGCCGAAAATTTCTTTTGTAATTTGGTCGATCTCCTTAAATGCTTCTTCGAAATTTTTTCCTTGTTTAAGGAATACTAATCTTGCAAGCATTTTAACAAGTGAATCGATCAGCCGCATTATGTAATCTTTGGTAAGCATATTCTATTTTTTAATACTATAGAGACGCACAGATATGCGTCTCTACTAAGAAACAAAAATTATTTGATGCGAACTTAAGATTTTTCCGGATACAAAACTACCTTAACGTAATTATCCATGTTGAAATATTTTTGTGCAGCATTCATAATCGCATCTTTTGATAGATTTTCCGTCCGTTCAGGATCCTTCATTATTTGTGAGAGATCCATATCATAAAAATAATATCTTTGAAGAGTGTTCAACCAGAAGTTATTATCTTTCAAGTCAACTTCCCTTGAGCGCTTTTGAGTCTCTTTTACTTTGGTGATATAAATATCGTCAACAGGAGTAGTCTTTAAACTGTCAATCGTTTGAAGCACAGCATCGACAAGCTCATTTACTCTTGCCGGCGAACATCCAAATGTAATTGAAATATTATATTCTTGATCGGGATATTTTTGCCCGGTTGAACTAACCCAAACACCGTAAGTTCCGCCTTTCTCCTCTCGAATAATTTCTCTCAGCTTAATATCTAAAACATTTCGCATTGAATAGAGATCAAAATTATTTTGATAACCCCATTCATATGGACCGGTAAATGTTAAATTGACCATGCTCTTCGGCTCGATGCCTTTTTTTACATCTTTAGCAATTACTCCTTTGGGAGGATTTATGTTAAGGTCTTTCCAATTTTCTTTTCTATTAATTGATGGTAAACCGCCGATGTAAGTTTCAATTAACGGTTTAATTTTTCCCTTATCAAAATTTCCTACAAAGACAAAAGTAAAATCGGAAGCATCAGCAAATCTATCTTTATAAATTTGAATCGATTTACCAAGATCCATTTTATCCAAGGTCTTTTCAGTCCAAGGATAACGCCGCGAGTTATATTGCGCTAATGTAAGTTCAAGAGTATCTTGAAAAGCAGCGTTCGGACTTAAATTACGATTGACAAGATAACTTTTCATTTTCGATTGGTAAGATTGAAATGCCGAACTATCTGTACGTGGCGAAGTAAAATAAAGATAAATCAACTGGAACATCGTTTCTAAATCTTTTGGCGATGCGGATCCTTTTAATCCTTCAGAAAGTTCACCGAGATAAGGATAAACACGAACAACTTTTCCCGCAAGCATTTTCTGAAGCGATATCATATCAAAATTTCCAACGCCGCTTTGCGAAACTAAATCACTTGCCGTTGAAGCCGGTATGTATGCATCATCTGAAGCAAGCGAAGTGCCACCGGGACTTGTTGCCTGGAAATTTACTTCATCGTTCTTAAAATCTGTAGATTTAAGAACAACCTTAACGCCGTTTTTCAGCTGCCATTCTGTTATTTTCAAATCGGGGATTTCTTTTTCACTAACAACTTTAGAACCGGCAGGAATTTTATCTACAAGAGGCTGAGTTGAAACTTTATCTTCATAAGCAGTTAGTTTCTCACCGCTCACTTTTGCAATTACTTTAGATAATTCTTTTTCATCAGGAATCAATACTCCTTTTTTCTCCGGTGCATTCAGCATAACAACTCTATTTTTATCCGGCATAAACTTAGACGTGAGTTGATTTATTTCTTCCAATTTAATCCCGGGTAAAAGCTGTTTGGACATTTCAAATTCATATTCTATTCCCGGCGACGGTTCATCTTGAAGAAAGTTTCGAACGTATTCATTAATAATTCTTGATGATTCTGTTTTATCCCGTTCGTTATACATTTGTTCTAACCGGCTGAGCATGCTTTTCTTTTCACGGTCAAGTTCGGATTGAGTAAAGCCGAATTGTTTCACTCTTTCACCTTCTCGTAGAATTGTTTCCAGCCCAAGCTCGATTCCATTATCTTTTACCATTGCACCAAGATAATAAACATCGCTGCTTCTGATAAATCTTCCATTCCCTGACATTGCATAAATGAATGGCGGATCGGCTTTTTGTGCAAGCTCTTGAAATCTTGAATTTAGCATTGAGTTATAAAGATTTTCAATTAAAGTTCTTCTGTAATCGCCAAGAGTTTTTTCCGGCTGAATTTCCATCTTATAATAAATTCCGATGTTATTCTGCGTGGCCTCAGGATCGGTTGCAATTGCGTATAATGTTTCGGTGTTATCGGGAACCGGATAAATTTTTCTTTCTCTCTCTGCTTGAGGATCCGGAATTTTAGAGAAGTGATCTTTAATTGTCTTCTCCATCCAGTCCTTATCGAAATCACCAACAGCAACAACCGCCATTAAATCGGGGCGATACCAATCTTTGTAAAATCTTCGCAGCACATCATGCTTGAAGTTTTCAATAATTTCCTTATTGCCGATTGTATTTCTAACTGCATATTGAGAATTCTTGAAAAGAATTGGAAACTGTTTGTCCCGCATTCTTGCCCATGCGCCTCTGCCCAATCTCCATTCTTCAACAATTACACCGCGCTCTTTATCAATCTCATCATCTTCAAATGCAACATTGTGTGCCCACTCTCCCAAAATTTGAAGCCCCTTCTCAACAGTTTGGATGCTGTCTGTCGGCACTTCAATCATATACACAGTTTCATCAAAACTTGTGTAAGCATTTACTTCAGGGCCGAATTTCATTCCAATCGATTCGAGGTAATCGATCAACTCATGCTTCTTGAAATTTTTTGTGCCGTTAAATCCCATGTGCTCTACAAAGTGAGCAAGCCCTTGCTGATCATCGTCTTCCAGGATAGAACCAGCATTAACAACCAGCCGGAGTGAAGCACGGTGTTCAGGTTTTTTATTTGGGCGGAGATAATACGTCATCCCATTGGAAAGTTTTCCGAAGGTAACTTTATTATCCAACGCTATCTGCTCATCAAGATTTGCTTGCTGAGCGAATGTAAATACTGAAATAAACAATGAAAGAAAAAAGAAGAACCCAAGAAATTTTTTCATAAGAACCCCGCTTAATAAGTTAATAAATAGAACCCTTTATATAATTAATGAATTTTTCTTTTACAATTTAATAATTATTATAATTTAATCAGATAAATTCTACAGAAAAATTTTATAAGTTCCCGGTCAAAAATCGAATTTAATAATTCAATTTAACAACAACCCTACCGGTAATTTTTCCTTGGAGAATCAAATCAATTTTGCCATTCAATTCTTCAAGCGAACATTCTTGATAAATTAAATCAAGATTATCGGGCTTCCATTCATTAGCAAGCTTATTCCAAATTTTTAGTCTTAAATTCATATCGCAATGAGCGGAATCAATTCCGAGAAGATTTACTCCGCGAAGTATGAAAGGATAAACAGTTGAATTTAGAATTGGAGATTGAGTAAGTCCGCATGCAGCAACGCCGCAATTATATTTTGTAGATTTAATCGCCGTTGCTAAAATATTTCCACCGACGGTATCAATCACTCCGCCCCATTTTGTATCAAGTAAAGCTTTGTTTGCTGAATTATCAACTTCTTCCCGTTTCAAAATTGTTTTTGCACCGAGCGACTTTAGAAAATTTTCTTTTTCAGCTTTACCGGTTGCAGCGGCAACATTATAACCAGCTTTAGAAAGAATTGCTACAGCTAAAGAACCTACTCCGCCGGTCGCACCGGTAACAAGCACTTCGCCAGTTGATTGTGTCAGTCCGTTTAATTTAAGCTTATCAAGCGCAAGCCCCGCAGTGAATCCGGCAGTTCCATAAATCATACTTTCTTTAGGTGTTAATCCTTTGGGGAGTTTAACAACCCAGTCTTTTGGAACACGAATATATCCTCCGAACCCGCCTGAAGTATTCATTCCAAGATCAAATCCGGTTACAACAACTTCATCGCCATTTTGAAATTCTTTCACTGATGATTCTTCAATTATTCCGGCAGCATCAATTCCAGGTGTGTGCGGATATTTTCTAGTAACGCCTTTGTTACCGGTTGCGGAAAGCGCATCTTTAAAATTAAGAGAAGAATATTTTACACTAATTAGAACATCGCCGGCTGGTAATTCATCAATAGATTTCTCACCAATCTCACGAATAAACTTTCCGTCAATTTCCTTGACGATCATTGCCTTGAATTTTTTCGAATCGTTCATCTCATTCACAAAATAATTTTTTAATGATAATTAAATTATAAAGATGATTGAGTGAATGTCAAAGCCGATTTTGATAACCGATGATTTTTTCTTGAACTTGCACTTAAATTTAAACTTGATCTTCATCTTACACTATCAAATAGACTTTCGATATGTACTAATTCTTTTTTATATTTGAGCTTTAAAAATCAACAATAGCTGAATGAACGAAAAGTACGAAGCAGTTATCGGATTAGAAGTCCACGCACAATTACTCACTGAATCAAAAGCATTTTGCGGATGCTCAACCAAATTTGGTAATTCCCCTAACAGCAATGTTTGCCCTATTTGTTTAGGACATCCGGGAGTTTTACCGGTGCTCAATAAAAAAGTTGTTGAGTTTACAGTTCTGATGGGATTGGCAACTAATTGCACAATTAATGAAAAGTCAATCTTCGCAAGAAAAAATTATTTTTATCCTGATCTTCCAAAAGGATTTCAAACTTCACAATACGAAGAACCAATTTGCGAACATGGGCATGTAAATATTGTTTTCAAAGATGAATCGACAAAAAAAATCGGCATCACCAGAATTCATATGGAAGAAGATGCCGGCAAATCAATTCATGATCAATCATACAACACTTTAGTTGATGTTAACCGCTGCGGCGTTCCGCTAATGGAAATTGTAAGCGAGCCGGAAATGCAGAGTTCTACCGAAGCTTATCTTTATTTAAGCAAGATAAAACAAATAGTTCAATATCTCGGAATCTGCGACGGCAACATGGAAGAAGGTTCTTTAAGATGCGATGCTAACGTTTCGGTAAGATTAAAAGGCGAGAAGAAATTAGGAACGAAAACCGAAATAAAGAACATGAATTCTTTCCGCAATGTTGAACGGGCAATTAACTTTGAAATTGATAGACAAATTGAAATCTTGGAAGAAGGCGGAACAATAACTCAAGAAACATTGCTATGGGATGCAGATTTAAACGAAGCTTTTTCCATGCGAAGTAAAGAAGAAGCTCATGATTACAGATATTTTCCTGAACCCGATCTTATGCCTGTTATTGTAAACGAAGAATGGAAATCTGAAATTGCAAAGCAGATGCATGAACTTCCGGACAATAGGAAGGAAAGATTGATTACTAAATATAATCTTCCCAAATATGATGCTGAGATTTTGACTCAAACAAAATCTGTTGCCGATTATTATGAAAAAGTAATCGAGACGACAGACGATTATAAATTTGCCAGCAACTGGATTATGACTGATGTATTAAAAGTTGTGAACGATGAGAAGATTGATATAAAAGATTTTTCAGTTCATCCGGAAAATCTTGGTGAACTTTTAAACTTAATTAAAAATGGAACGATAAGCGGAAAGATTGCAAAAGATGTTTTCCAGATTATGTTGAAAGAGAACAAAAAGCCGTCTGAAATCGTCAAAGAGAAAAATCTTGTTCAAATTACAGATTCTGGTGAGATTGAAAAGATTGTTGAAAAGATATTAAACAATAATTCTAATCAGGTAAAGCAATATATTAGCGGTGAAGAAAAAGTTTTTGGATTTTTTATTGGACAAATAATGAAGGAAACTAAAGGGAAAGCTAATCCAAAAGCAGTAAATGAATTGCTTAAAGAAAAATTAGAAGCACTGAAAAAATAAATCAATAAAATTTACATTAAATAACCTGGAGAAATAAATTGTCCTTTAAAAACGGATTGAAAAGATTTTTTGGAATTAAATCCGAAGAAGATTTAAAACGAATTAAAACACCGAAAGAAAAAGCGAAAGAATTTTTTGAATCACTTTTATTTGCCGGTATAGCAGCCTTCTTCATTATAACTTTTATAATTCAGAATACAAGAATACCAACCGGTTCAATGGAAGATACAATACTTGTCGGTGATTTTGTTCTGGTAAATAAATTTATTTATGGATCTGAATCACCCAAATACATACCATTCACACAAATTGAGATACCGCATTTCCGGCTGCCGGCATTACGTAAACCTCGCAGAAAAGATATAGTTGTATTTGAATTTCCTGGAATGAGAGATCAAGTTTATGCAGATGAACGTGGTGTTAATTATGTTAAACGATGCATTGGGCTTCCAGGTGATACAATTCAAGTTATCAATAAAGTAGTTTATGTAAATCATAAACAATTCTGGATTCCTCCAAACATAAAATATATTGCGGGTTATACTAAACCAAAGGACTTAATAAATCCCGACATATTTCCTACAGGTATGCCGTGGAACGAAGATAATTACGGACCTCTTATCGTACCAAAAAAAGGAGACACAATTCAGTTAAACATGGACAATGTTGCGCAATGGGCAATCACAATCGATCGTGAATATGGCAAACGTGTTGTTGATGTAAATAACGGTATCGTTACAATTGAAGGAAAACCGGCTACTTCTTACACATTCAAAAAAAATTATTATTTCATGATGGGAGATAACCGGGATGACAGTCTTGACAGCCGCTTCTGGGGCTTTGTTCCGGATAGTAATATTGAAGGCGAAGCTTTCATAACTTTATTTTCATGGGACCGTGATATTCCATTTACCGATTTCTTTAGATTACTTGGTTCTATCAGACCGGATAGAATTCTCTTGCTTCTACATTGAAATTAAACTGTAAAACTTTTAAAATTGTTTTTGAAGGGCGGGAAATAAACCTGCCCTTTTTAATTAAAATAAATTAAAGAAAAAAATTATGGACCTGCTAAATATTGAATATGAGAAATATAATCTAAAAAACGGACTTGAGGTAGTTTTATTCCGCGATTCCAGCTTACCTCTTGTTGCTTCAAACATTTGGTATAAGGTTGGCTCGGCAAATGAAAGGAAAGGTAAAACAGGAATTGCTCATCTTTTTGAACACATGATGTTTCAAGGTTCAAAGAATGTCCCTAAAGAAATGCACTTCAAATATATTCAAGAAGCCGGCGGCTCCTTAAATGGCTCTACCAGCTTTGATAGGACAAATTATTATGAGAAAGTTCCATCCAATTTTCTTGAATTAATTCTTTGGCTTGAATCCGATAGAATGGGTTATTTTATCCCGGCGTTAACACAGGAAAAATTAGATAATCAAATTAGCGTAGTTAGAAATGAAAGACTTGAAAGATATGATAATCAGCCATACGGACTTGCCTGGGAACTTATAATTTCGAATTTATATCAGAACGGGCACCCGTATAGTTGGCCAACAATCGGCTTCCTTCAGGATATCACAAGTTATACAATTGAAGATGTTACTGAATTTTTCAAAACATATTATTCTCCTTCAAATGCTTGTCTTGTAATTGCAGGTGATTTTGATAATTCAAAAACAAAAGAACTTATTGAAAAATATTTTGGGAATATATCAACTGATAAAAAAGTAAATCACTTAAAAAATTACCGACCATACTTAAATGAAAATGTTTTTCTTTCTCGCGAAGACAACGTACAGCTTGAAAGAATTTACCTCACTTGGCATTCAGAAAAAGCATACGGAGAATATGATGCGGCATTGGATATTTTATCCGACATTCTATCCGGATCAAAAAGTTCCAGGCTTTATAAAAATTTAGTATTCGAAAAAGAAGTTGCACAAGATGTAACTGCTTATCAATTTTCCGGAAAGCTTAGCGGTTTTTTTACAATAATTGCAACTGCCAAGCCTGGCGTTAAATTGGATTTGTTAAAAGAAGAAATTTTAAAAGAATTAAATAAATTAAAATCAGATGGAGTAACGGAAAAGGAACTTATAAAATCAAAGAACGGAATAAAGTCCAGCTTTATTTATTCAATGCAGAATATCGATTCACTTGCGGACCAAATAAATTCTTATAATTTCTTTTTGAACGAACCAAATTCATTTAATTTTGATCTAAAGCGATTTGAAGAAGTTGAAAACGATAAATTAAAATCAACAGTAGAAAAATATTTTTCAAAACCATTTGTCGAATTACAAATAATTCCACAATCCGGTGATGAGATTAAGAAAGCAAACAATTTATGATGTTAGATAGAGAAACAAAGCCATTACCTTCGGATGAAATAAAATTTTCGTTACCGGAAATTGAAAAATTCAAATTAGAAAATGAGCTGGAGGTTTTTTTTATAAATAAATCAAAACTTCCAATCATACAGTTGAATTTAATTGTTAATGCCGGCAGCGTGTTTGATGCTAATGATAAAAAAGGATTATCAAATTTATATTCAATGACTGTAGATGAAGGCGCTGGTAATTATAGCTCACTTGAACTAAGCGATGAATTTGAAACTCTTGGAACTCATTTTAATGTTTCAAGCAGTGAAGACCACATTTATTTTTCATTACAATCGCTAAAAGAAAATTTTGAAAGGTCTCTAGAACTTTTATCGATGGTAATTATTTCGCCGCACCTTGAAGAGAAAGACTTTCTTCGTGAACAGCGGAAAATAATTACTCGTTTACTTCAGCAGCAGGATGAGCCGGACGAAATAGCTGACTTGGTTTTTGAATATAATGTGTTTGGTAAATCAAATCCATATGCATTCCCGGTGATTGGTTATGAAGACAGCGTAGAAAACATTTCACTGGAAGATATAAAAAAATTTCATTCATCATTTATTTTCCCAAACAATTCTGCTTTAATAGTTGTCGGTGATATTACAAAAGATGAATTACAAAAAAGTTTGAATAATTATTTCAAGGGATGGAAATCGAAGACAGCAGTGACTGAGATTTCATTTCCTCAAATACCAAACAAAAAAAATATTTTCCTAGTTGATAAAAAAGGCTCGGTTCAAAGTGAAATTCGAATCGGGCATATTTCAACCAAAAGAAAGGACAACGATTATTTTCCGAAATTAATTCTGAATACAATTCTTGGCGGTCAATTTACAAGCAGGATTAACTTAAATCTTCGTGAAAAAAAAGGATATACTTACGGCGCTCACTCTCGATTTAATTATTTAAAGGATTGTGCTAACTTTTATATTACAACTTCAGTGGCTTCTGAAAATACCGCAAATGCTGTTAAAGAAATTTTTAATGAACTTAATGAAATAAGAAACGGAGTTACACCTGATGAATTGGAATTTGCAAAATCTTCTTTAATCAGAAAATTTCCTTCGAACTTTGAAACGTATAAACAAATTGCTTCTAATTTAATCGGGACTGTAATTCATTCACTTCCAGAAGACTATTTTAATACTTACATCGAAAACGTAAGCAAGATAACTATTGAAGAAGTTAATTCGGCAGCAGAAAAATATATTTTGCCTAATGAATCAATCATTGTAATTGTTGGCAGCAAAGAAATTTTAAATGAGCAGCTTTCAGAAATTGAAAATGTTGCAGTAACCGAAGTTGATTTTAGAGGAGATAAAGTAAGCTAATAAATAGATGAAGCATCATAAAATCAAATGTTTACTAATTATTTGAAGATTTGGTTTTATTTAAATTTACAATGATCGAGGGAGTGATAAATTTATAACCAATCTTGATCAAACTAAAAATTTCCGGTTTCAATAATTCAAAATCGTCAGCATAAACTGATATTAATTTATTATCCCCAATGTGAGTTTTTAAAACTAAATTTCTAAAATTCGTTTTAATATCCGCTTTAGTTCCATCCGGAATTATCTCTAAACTGCTTGCAGGAATTAATTTTATATTCCTTTTGGAAAATTCTTTTTGTATAAAGCTGTAAGCAGGCGATTGATAAATTTTCGAATGATCATCGATAACAAAAAATATCGCGTTGGAAAAATCGGAAATGATTGCTCGAATAGCTATGCTCAATCGATAATTAGAATAATCTTTACTTAATTTATAATCCGCATCTTTAATATCGTCATTCAAATAAATTGCTAACTCTTTTCTATTAGCTGATAATTCTGAAGATAATTTTATATTTCCTTTAGAAGGAATAACAGCCGCTACTAAAGTTTGAGGAAAATTAACAATTGTATTCATGTCTTTTAGGCTAAGCTTTTCCAAATCAAAAACTATTAAGCCAATATTACCGGCATTTCTTCTGATGTTTTCATTATAATTAAATTCAGCTGAAAGGTCTAACCGGTTCTTGGAGAAAATTTCTAAAATAGTTTTTCCGCCGATAGTTTTTTCAATCGATTGAATCTTAACATCTGAAGAAAAGAAAGAACTATAAATTTCAGAAAGCACAACAGGTATAGGCAAATCTTTTGGAAGATCGACTTTGTAAGAATAAACACTTCTGCTTGATTCATTTTTGCTAAAATCTTTTATCCAATTTTTTTTTATTCCAAAGTTGTGAAGGTCTTGAATGAACTGATCATTAATAAAATTCGAATTAAAATCTTTTTCCTTTTTCTGAATTGCACCTTTGAAATATTTTGCAACAATAAGGTTGGCAATTAAAGTTATTACGGCCAAAGCGAAAAGCGTTTGAATAATTCTTTTTTTAATCGGAGAGATATACATTTATAAAATTCTGATAAAAATAAAAACTATAAATTCTTAAAATTAGGTTTTCGCTTTTCAAGGAAAGCAGAAGTTCCCTCTTTAAAATCTGCAGAGCCGCAGCATAGCGCAAAAATACTTGCTTCGTAATCTAATCCTTCTTTTAATGACATTTCTTTTGAAGCATTAATAGCTTGGATAGCATGTCTAATTGTAATTCTTGATTTCAAAGAAATCTTTACAGCCAATTCCACTGCGTTTGCGATCAAATCTTTTTGCGGATAAACATGATTAACTAAACCGATTCGTAAAGCTTCATTCGCATCGATCATATTGCCGGTTAAAATATATTCCATCGCTCTGCCGGAATTAATTTGGCGTGAAAGTCTTTGAGTGCCACCGTAACCGGGAATTATTCCTAGGTTTATTTCCGGCTGTCCAAACTGTGCATTCTCTGATGCAATTCTAAAATGACAGGCAAGAGCTAATTCACAACCTCCGCCTAATGCAAATCCATTGACAGCTGCGATAACAGGTTTTTCCAAATTTTCAATTAAGTTAAAAACTTCCTGCCCGCTTTCTGAAAATTTTTTGGCGCTTAACATATCAAGTTTATTTAATTCGGAAATATCAGCACCGGCTACAAAAGCTTTTTCTCCGCTGCCTGTTAAAATTATTACTGAAACATCATTGTTATTATTTAATTCAATAAAAATATTTTTAAGCTCTTCCATAGTTTGACTGTTCAATGCGTTAAGCTTGTCTGGACGATTTATGGTTACTATCGCAACTTTTTCATTTACGCTAAAAAGTAAATTCTGATAATTCATGATATTCCCTTTCTTATAAACTTATATATAATGGAAGTCGAACTTTTAAATCAACAGATAAAAATTGATTTGTTTGAAAATAAGTATATGAAGCTAAGACTTCTAACATAAACATTGAGAGCCCTGTGCCAACACTAAATCCGAATTTTGAAATGTCTTCAAGATAATTACTTTTACCGCTTGCTAATTTGAATTGATGTAATTTTTGGAAATAAGTATAATCAAACGACACTTCCACAATCGGCATAAATAGAACAATGTTTTCAACCAATGGCGGGAAATAATATCTCGCTCCGAGGCTTATTGGTAAAGCATTGGTTGAATAATTGGATAAATCTGTAGTTTCATAAAACTCTTGTGAGCCAGGAAATTGATCAAAACCAATTTTGCCAAAAATAAATACCGGAAGATATTCATCATCTGTATAAGACAGTTCTACATTAAAGCCATATCCAAGATCTGATGAGTTTGAAAAATAACTTATTGGTAATCTGGGGCCGACTCCAAAAGCGATGAAAAGCCCTCTAGCTTTATCAATGGGAGCTTTTTGTGCAAACACTAAACCGAATCCAAATAGAATTATTAAAATTGTTTTTCGCATTATCAATTGATAGGATTTCATGTTTCTAAAATACAAAATTAAATTATATTGTTAAAAAGAATTGCTACTTCGATTTTTTTAATAAAGCGGAAAGTGAAACAACAAACAAAGTAATCCCCAATTGAGCGGATAATAAATAAGTTCCCCAGCCTTTAACGACATCAAAGAAACCATCCCAAGTTTGATACTGAGCAGCAAACAATATATGAATCATCGTTTGGGAATTACTTCCGAATGAAAGCAGCGCGCTCCAAAGGACAGTAAAAATAAATAATGATATCCAATAAATATTTTGGAAATACTTAATAAGCAGACTAACTGAAGTTGAAATAAAGACAAACGAAATTAAATCAAAGTAATCAACTTTTATTTTGTTCAGCGGAATAAATTCATAAGCAAACAAAAGCAGAATTATTAAAAGCGTTTGAGAAAATGGAAACTTTAATGCTGGCTGAATTAAAATTAAAAATCCGACAAAAAATAACAGTTGAGGTAAATTCCAAATTACATAAATTGGATAATCAAAAATTGATGATAATCCGAATTCGTAAAAATAATCGGGATCTCCAATATCTATTTTTTTTGTAAAGTAGAGAACAATTAAAATTATTATCAAAGGAAGAAAAATCCATCCAAGAGGTTGAAACGTTTTATTGTATTTTGGATGAATTAAAATTTCTTTCAATTTAGGGAAGAGATAATATCGGACAACAATAATTAGAGGAAGTGTGAAACTTAAATAAAATCTAAAACCTACAAAAATTAGATATCTGTCTAAATCAAAATATTTTAACAATAAACCAGTTGCATTAACTACAATTATTGTAAATGCGATGAATGAAAAATTTATTTTTTTGTCTGCTATATTCAACTAATGTTTACTTTCAGGTGAGTTTTTAATTTCTGCTTTTTTCAAATTAGTCCCGATTCCGTATTTATAAACAAGCTTTCCACCGAGCTCGCCCGTTTGATAAACCAGGAAAACTCCGACTAAGGAAAGAACTATAAAAAAATATTTAATGCTTCCCGAAAATTTTTTCCTTAACACAATGTAAGTTCGAAGAACTAAGAGTCCTGCAAAATACCAAAGTGTAAAATTTGCAAAGTCCGAATGATCTCCAATTGATTGAATTGAAATTGATACACCAGCTTTGCTTAAAGCCCGTGCAGCATCTTCAGCTGAGTTTCCAGTCAAAACAGCAGCTACTGCTCCAAGCACTCCAAGAAATAAAATTAAATGTGCTGTCTTGGAGAAAAAATCTTTTTTTACAAATGAGCCAATTATTTCCAACAAAGCATACACAACAAAAAGTGCAATTGGAAAATGAACTATCTTCGGATGAAGCGTTGAAAGAAATTCCATTTTTATTCCTAAGGTTAAAATTTGTTTTTAGATTTATTCAACTTAAAAATCATCTTTGAACATCAGCCGCATAAAACAGATCCGCCATTAACATTTAATATTTCACCATTTATATAATTTGCTAATTCCGAAGCAAGAAATAAAACAGGACCGGCAATATCATCAGGTGTAGCAATCTTTTTAATCGGAATATTTTTTCTAATTTCTTCTCTTTCATTTACGTTATCGAATACTTCCTTCGTCATATCTGAAATAACCCAGCCGGGCGCTACACAATTAACATTAATATTAAATTCTCCAAGTTCCGCTGCAAGTGATTTTGTAAAAGAAATTACACCGCCTTTCGAAGCGGCATAATGAGAATGAAATGGCTCGCCTCTTTGACCGGCAGTTGACGAAATATTAATTATTCTTCCAAAATGATTTTTCTTCATTATTGGGATTACAGCTTTCGTAAAAATAAAAGTTCCGGTTAAATTTATTCTAATTGTTTCTTCCCATTCTTCAATACTTATACTTTCCGATTTGCCGAATTTCCAGATGCCAGCATTGTTTACAAGTATATCAATCTTACCAAAATCTGAAATTATTTGATTTACCTTTTCTTCAATTCCATAGGATTCATTAATATTAATTTTATATGATTTTATTTTTGTAATTGAAGTAAGTTCATTAACTAATTTTGCCGCGGAGGTTGCTGCTGAATTATATGTAAATGCTACTTGTGAATTTGCTTTGGCAAACAATCGTACACAAGCTTCTCCAATTCCTTTTGAGCCGCCGGTTATAAGTACAATTTTTCTGTTTAGATTAATCATCATTAATATTTTACTTTAAATAAAAATAATCCGTTCGGAGGAACAGCTTCTCCGGCTGCTTCTCGGTCTTTTTGCGTGAACACATTTTCAATATAATTTTCACCTTCATTTACTGCTTTCAAAAGTGTACCAATAATTGTTCTAACCATTCCATGCAAAAATCTATCTGCTTCTATTTTAAAAATTATCATTCCTTTGGTTTCTTTCCAACGAACTTCGTAAATATTACAAATTTTATTTCCCGTATCGGAATTTTTTCTTGAGAAAGAAGTGAAATCTTTTTCTCCTAAAAAATTCTTACTTAGCTCATTCAATAGATCACAGTTTACCTTACCGTGATAATAGTAAGAATATTTAATGAAAAATGGAGACTTGAATTTTGAAAACAAATAAATATAGCTTCTTTTCTTTGCATCGAACCTTGCATGAAAAGATGGATTTACTTTTTGTATATCAATGATAGAAATATCAAACGGCAGAATTGCATTCAATGAATATTTAAATTTATATAAATCAATTTCATTTTCACTTCTAAAATTTGCAATTTGTCCCAGTGCGTGAACACCAGTATCGGTCCTGCCGGAGCCGATTAAATTAATTTTTTCTTTTAGTATAACTTCTATCGAATCAGTAATTTTTTGTTGAATAGTTGAAGCATTATTTTGAATTTGCCAACCCGCATAATTCGTTCCATCATATTGAATTGTAAGCATGTAATTATTCAATTTGTCATCGTTCCAAAATTCTAAAATTGATCGATCGAATTTAATCAAATTTTTTATTTATCATTATTTCTAGGTACATATTTATTCTAAAAATAATTTTAGCATCCATCTTTTTATTTAGTTAAAATTTTCAAAAGGGCACCTCTAAAAACTACATTTCTGGATGCGGCGATTTGATAAAACATCTCCCATGGTTCTCTTAAAACGAAAATTTATCCCTTAGTTTTATTGAACGCTGCTATTAAACGGTTTGTAAAGAAAAATTCTTTGACAATGTCATAGATTTTAACGCTTCCGGGCATAGCTATTCCATGGCAACAACTATTTTCAACTGAACACAACGACAAATATTGTATGTCAGATTCATCATACCAATTTTTGCTCTGGCT
>JAMCWE010000263.1 GCA_023475265.1 Bacteroidota bacterium | reverse complement strand
TCTTGTTGTGCGAAGGTGAAACATAGTTGAAATTGCCTCTTAGTATGACAAAGCAATTTAAAAATAACTATTTCAAGCTATTTTCACACCTTTTTTCCCTCCCTTTTCCTACTTGCTCAAGTCAGGTGGTAGATATTTTTCTACCACTTAGTTACTTAAACCAAAATATCTCATAAGATTTTTCAATTTCAATTGTGTTTTGTCTAATCATTTCTTGCGCTGAACATTCCCCACTTAACGTCAAAGTCTTGCAATAATTCTTTCACAATTTCCACTTGATCATTACGAACCATTAAAATTGTTGGATCCATATAGCCGCGGATGTAAGCAGTATTTTCGCCTTGAAGAAAATATTCAATTCCTTCATTGTCCAAAATACTTTTTATCAAAGCGATATCTCCCAAATTATAAGTTGATAAGACAGGGACAAATGTTGTATTTTCTTCCGTCTCTTCTTTCTGATTCTTCGATTTACTTTTTGGCAATTCTTCCACAAGATCCGCATCGCAATCCGGGCAGTGTGTAAAACCTTCGCGGTATTCCGCACCGCATTTGGGACAGAACATATCTCCTCCAAAGGAATGTTAATATTTTATTTCTTTCTTCATTTAGAATTCAATGAAATAAAATTAGACAATATTTTATCAAAAAAGTTTTAACATCTATTCAAACCGGCAAATCAAAAATAATTTTTTAAACCTTTGATCATAAAGCTTTGACTAATATTTGTTACAAATTCTGAAGTTAATTTTATGAAGCTTAAATATTTACCTTTTCTAATTCTCGTATCGTGTATTACAATCTTCCCTCAAAGCCTCACAGTCGAAGGGAAAGTAGAAGATAAATCAACAAATAAACCTCTTGAAAATGCAAATGTTATTCTCACGCGTGTATCTGATTCAAAAATTTTCGGAATGACTACAAACAAAGATGGAAGTTTCTTGTTTAATAATTTATCTCGCGGAAAATATAATCTCTCAATAACATTTGTTGGTTACAGTATTTATAAAAATGATATTGAAATACAAAATGCATCTTTAAATTTGCAGACACTTTTCCTTACTCCGGTGGGAGTTAAATTAAAGCCGGTCGAAGTAACTGCCGACCCAACTCCGATTGTCCTCAAAAGCGATACTACGGAATACAATGCCGGTGCTTTCAAAGTAAACAAAGATGCTTTAGCAGAAGACCTAATTACAAAAATGCCGGGCATTACTGTTCAGAACGGAACTGTCCAGGCTCAAGGCGAGAATGTTCAAAAAGTTTTAGTTGACGGCAGAGAATTTTTCGGCAGCGACCCAAATGCTGTTTTAAAAAATCTTCCCGCAGAAGTAATTGAGAAGATTCAAGTATTCGATCAGCAAAGCGACCAAGCCCAATTCACAGGTTTTGATGATGGTAACACAAACAAAACAATTAATATTGTTACTAGATTTCAGAACCGGCAAGGAACTTTCGGAAGGTTTACTGGCGGTTATGGAAATGACACCAGATATGCAGCAGGCGGCAACATAAATTTTTTCAATAAAGACCAAAGAATTTCTATCCTTGCTCAGATAAACAACGTGAACCAACAAAATTTTTCTACGGATGACCTTCTTGGAGTAATGTCTGGATCAGGAAGAATGGTAAGAATCGGCGGCGGCAACAGACCTATGAGCGGCAGAAGAGTCGGTGGCGGAAATTTCGGGCCAGGTGGAGGTTTCGGAGGGAATAGCGTTTCTAATTTTCTTGTAAATCAATCCACCGGATTAATTCAAACTAAAGCTTTCGGAATAAATTATTCCGACAAATGGGGAGAAAAAGTTGATCTTACAGGAAGTTACTTTTTTAATCTGACGAATAATGATGCAGAATCAAATACAAACAGAGATTATTTTTTAACATCGCCGACTAGTCAAAATTATAATGAATTAAATTCTTCAATTACACAAAATATAAATCACCGGTTTAACCTTCGGCTTAATTATCAAATTGACCGGGATAATTCCATTTTGTTCAATCCGACAATTGCAGCGCAGTTAAATAATGGTTCGAGCAATATTTCTGGTATAACAACTTCCGGCACTGATAAACTTAATTCGACTAATAATTTATTTAATTCAAATCTTACCGGACTTACTTCAACAAATAATTTACTCTTCCGTCATCGATTTGATATTCCCGGCAGAACATTATCAATAAATTTTACCGGAACTTTTAATAAAAATTCCGGTAATAATAATCTAAATGCTCAGGATATTTTCTATAATAGTTCAACTACTTCCGATACTATAAATCAATTCTCCAATTTGGATAAGCATGGTTTTAGCGGCGGATCTAACATTGTTTATACCGAACCAATAACTGAAAGCAGTCTGCTTCAGTTCAATGCCAGGTTTAATTATTCCGAAGATAACAGCGACCAAAAAACATTTGATAATTTGAATAATCAAAGTCCTTATCTTGATACTTCATTGAGCAATGTTTATAAAAAGATATACCGAACACAAAGCGTTGGGACAGGTTACCGTTTTAGAAAAAATAATATAATTTTTAATGCTAACTTGAATTACAATATTGCCGAGCTCCAAAACTCGCAATCGTTCCCTCAATTTGGAAATATCGGGAGGACGTTTTATTCATGGCTCCCTTCTTTCATGATGCGGTATATTATTTCGCGAAATGAAAATCTTAGAATTTTTTATAGAACAAATAATAATGATCCAAGCATTGACCAGTTGCAGCAAGTGCTAAATAATACTAATCCGACTCAGTTGAGTATTGGTAATCCAGACTTAAGCCAGGATTATTCGCATTTTATCGCTATCCGATATTTGCAGACCAATGCGCAGCACATGCATACTTTTTTTATTTTGTTCAGCGCAAACTTAATTGAAAACTACATTGGGAATAATACAATTCTTGCAACAAAGGATACAACAGTATTAAATAATATTCTTCTTAACCGAGGGACAAAATTATCAATTCCAACAAACCTCGATGGATATATTAATCTTCATTCATTTGTTACTTATGGAGTTCCGGTTGAGTTCATCAAATCCAATGTGAATTTAAACCTTAGCGCAAGTTATACTCGCACACCGGGAATAATTAATGGAATTACAAATTATGCAAATTCAAGTACGTATGGATTAGGAGTTGTAATCAGCAGCAACATCAGCGATAAAATTGATTTCACTGTTTCAAGCAACAGCAGCTACAATGTTGTAAACAACAGCGGGCAATTAGATAATACTCCGAACAATAATTATTTTAGCCAAAATTCTACTATAAAATTTTATTGGCAATTTTGGAATGGATTTGTTTTGCAAAATGAAGTGAATAATCAGTTGAATAACGGACTGCCGGCTTCTTACAGTCCAAGCACAATTATTTGGAACGTAAGCATTGCAAAAAAATTTCTTGGTAACGATAACGGCGAAATAAAAATTTCCGCAAATGATGTTTTAAATCAGAATACAAATATCTCTCACAATGTTTCTGATTCTTACGTTGAAGATGAGAGAACAAATGTTCTTGGAAGATATTTTCTGCTTTCATTTGTTTACAACATTAGAGCATTCTGAGCATTGGAAAAATTATCATGAAGATAATCTTATTTCATTAAAACTAATTTTTTAGTTTGAATAAAATCACCGGCTTCTAGTTGATACAAATAAATCCCGCTTGCCAGATTTTTATTTTCAAACTCAATTTTATAATTTCCTGCAGCCTCTTCTTTATTTTCTAAAGTTGCAACTACATTACCAAGGATGTCAAAAATTCTTAAGGAAACGAAACTATCTTTTGATAATGTATATTCAATTAAAGTTGAAGGATTAAATGGATTGGGATAATTTTGGTATAGTTGAAAAGTAAAAGCTGGATTTATTTTTTCTTCATTTATAGTTTCATTCGGATTCATCCCATATTGTAAAATCTGCACAAGCGAATCGTTAACCTGGCCATTCTGCACTAACGCGTGCTTCCAATGTTGATAGGCATAAAAAGCCCAATTGATATTATTTTGTCTGCAAAAGTCCATCATCATTTTCATATCTGCCTCCCACCCAAGCGAATCTGCAAAACCAAATTGTCCAAATTCGCCAATAAGCATTGGTACATTCCATGATTTCGCGCTGTCCAAATGTTCAGTTATTTGATCTTCAGCAGATGGTTGATTTAACCCCGGCATAAGCCAGGCTTTGGGATACATATGAAATGAATAGACTGAATTTGGAATATCCGGAGAACCGGTTAATTTAAACTTACCGTTTACTGCGTCTTGAAAAACCAACAATAGATTTGGATTAGCTGAATGAATTGCAGTTCCAACGGTATCATAAAATTTTTTCAAATTAAAATTAACTTGATCTGGCGGCTCGTTAAAAAGGTCAGCGCCAAAAACAGAAGAGTTAGTTGAATATCGTTTGACAATTTCTTTCCAAGCATCAATATAACCTTGCTGAACAGTATAACCAGGAAATATTTCTGAATCCTTTACGAAAAATTGACTTATAGCTTGTGCTTGTGTAATGCCGGGTTGATTAGCATAAAGCCAAACCGGCATTCCTAAACCATGCACTCCATTTGTATCGCTAAAAACAGGCGACCACGACCATTGATGAAGGCTGATTAAAATTCCAATTCCATAATTACTAAATTGTGAAATTATTATATCTATCGAATCCAAATATTTTTGGTTCCAATGATGAACAATTATTCCACTTGAATCTATAGGTGGATTAGGTTCAAGATTTGCCCACGAAATTAAAAATCGTACAAAGTTAAAACCACACGATTTAATGTCGTCAAATTCTTGAGGGAGCTGTTGTTCAAATGGAGTTTGAAAACATCCATATTGTGAATCCGAACAGCCAGAAGTTGCGTCCCGATTCCAAGCATGTCCGGCGCCCCATTCCATTCCGGTACTGTTTATTCCAGTCAGAAGAATCGGATTGTTGGTTGAATCTAAAATTAAATTCCCGCTGGTATGAAGCCAGCCTTTTATAGGATCTTTTGTTTGATTAAAAGAAGTGATTGTTAGAAAGATGGAAAGCAATAATGTGACAATAATGATCTTCATTTTAATATCTCTTGAAATTTTTTGAATATCAGCAGCATAAATTATTCAGTGTGCTGTGACCGGATATTTTTATTATCGCACTATTTAAAAATATTTTAAGGTTGATATATTTATTTTAAGATTCTGCAAAATCCAACAGGTTATAAGTTATTTCATTTCAGTTCATCTATTATTCATAAGGAGAAAAGTATTTTCAAAATCAGTTTTTGAACTATTCATAAGAAACTTAGCTCCGCCGATTAAAATTTCAAATTCATCCTTTTCCAATCCGTTAAGAATTTCTATTGCTGTTTCTGCAGCACTAATTCCGAAATCTGTTTGACCTCTTGCTCTTCGTGCGCCTTGATCAAGATCAGTATCAACCGTTGGCGGAATTGCTTCAAACACTTTTATGCATGTTTTCTGCAATTGATGTCTAAGCGAAATAGAATAAGAATGTAACGCCGCTTTTGTTGCACAATATACTGGCATAATCGTTATCGGGATAAAAGCCAAACCAGAAGAAATATTAATTATTGCGCTGTTTTCTTTGCCGGAAAGCAACGGCGTAAATAAAGCCGACAAAACTACCGGACTCTCGAAATTTATCTTAATTTCATTTACTGATTTTTCAATATCGGCTGGACCTTTTGTAAAATCAATCTCTCTCTGAATGCCGGCATTATTCACCAGTATATTTAGATTTTTAAATTCTGCTTCAATCCATTGCAGCAGTGATTTACGGCCATTCTCATTAGAAACGTCACACACTTTCACATGAAGTTTTGGATTTTTCTTTTTTGCTTCGAGCAGCATCTCTTCTCTTCTTCCGCAAATTAAAACTTCATTTCCCTCTTTTAAAAATAATTCAGCTAAAGCCAAGCCAATTCCAGTTCCACCGCCTGTAATTAAAATCGTATTACCTGATAATTTCATCTCTTTCAGCTTAAAAACTTTTTGTCAAAAATAAAAGTTAAATATCAATTTATCATTACTTTAATCGTTTAATTGCTGAATTGTTTTAGCAATTTAACAATGGAACAATTCAACATAAAGCAATTTGATTTAAAATTATTATTTTTGATTCACATTATCTTAAAATCTTTTTAGAATGAAACGAATTTTACTGGTTAGAACAGACCGGGTCGGCGATGTTGTTTTTATAACTCCAATGATTCGTGAGATAAGGAAAGCATTTCCCGATGCTTTAATTGCAACTCTTACTCAGCCGCATACTAAAAATATTTTGCTGAATAATCCGAATCTCGATGTTATGCTTACAGATGATCTTCGTAAAGAAACTTTCTGGAAAGTGGTTAAGGATTTAAGAAAATATAAATTCACTCACGGGCTTTTGATGATGCCGACCGAACGTGCAGCTTATCAAATGTTTTGGGCTGGAATTAAAAAAAGAATTGGTGTCGGTCATAAGCTTTATGAAATTATTACTTTAATGCAAAGCGTTTCCAGAAATAATTATACACCGCTTCATCATGAAGCAGATTACTGCTTGGATCTTGCCAGAAAAATTGGTGTTCGCACAAATGATATTACTCTTGAAATTTTTCTTAATCAAGAAGAAAAGACTGAAGCCGATATTTATCTGCAAAAACTTGGAATTGAAAAAAATGATTTCAAAATGATCATTCATACAGGTACGCTAGGTTCAGCACCAAATTGGAGCGAAAGTAAATATCTTATATTGATTAAAAAGATTTTAAATGATTTATCAATTCCTAATTTAAAAATCCTTTTAACTGCGCGCGAGATGAGTGAAGTATTTTTAACTGAGCTTAAAAATCTTGGCTTAAATCATATTGTTGATATTTCAAAATCTGTTGATAATCTAAGAGATTTGATAAAAGTGATTGGCCAGGCTGATTTATTTATCGGTCCGTCCACAGGGCCATTGCACATAGCCGATGCTCTAGGCAAATCCGCAATTGGTCTGCATTGTCATAGAGCAATGAACTGTATAACTCATCAAGGTATTATAAACAAGCATTCAATTAATCTAGAAGTAACTGATGAAAATTGTAAAAAGTTTTGCAGTACAGATCAGAACACTTGTGGAATTGAAAATGGTATTTCTGTTGATGAAGTATTATCTGCAATAAAAAAAATAATAAATAAGAAACAATTCTGAATGGATGAGTTTATGAATTTTGAAGATCTAAAAATTCCAAAGTGTAAAATCTTTAACGGATACAAACCGTGTTTTTCTTATGAAAATTGTTTGGAGAACGGTTGTCAGCATGAAAATGATAAAACAAAAATTGGAGAAAAGATACTTATCATCTCACTTGATGCTTTGGGAAATGTTCTTGACAACACTCCGATACTTTACGCAATTAAAAGAAAATTTCCTGTCAGTACAATTTATTGGATTACCATGCCGGGCGCTGATAAAATTTTAATCAACAATCCTTTTGTTGATAAGGTTTTCACCTGGACAGATGAACAACGAATGATTGCCCGCCAAATTGAATACGATTATTTAATGAACGCAGACAAATCCGATTACGCGTGCGCTTTTGCAAATGAAGTAAAAGCAAAAAAGAAACTCGGCTTCTTATTGAATGAAGATGGGAAAATCATTCCGGCCAACAAAGGCGCCATGTACAGTTACGTTCTTGGTAATAACGATCAAATGAAATTTAAAGAAAATACAAGAAGCGGAGTGAATATTATTCATGAAGTTTTTGAGTTGGAATATAAAAGGGAACCTTATGTCTTTAGCTTAACTGATGAAGAAAAGAAATTTGTTGAAGATTATAAAAATGAAATCAATTATAATCCTAAAAAAACTTATGTCGGATTTAATACAGGCTGTTCAACTTTATTCCCCAATAAGAAAATGACAATAGAGCAGCATGTAAAGTTAATTACCGAAATGCTGAAAGATGAAAATCTTCAAGTTGTTCTACTTGGTGGACGGGAAGACACCGAACGCAATTCTCAGATTTATGAATCATTTGAATTTACGGAAAGACAAAAAATCATAAATACACCCACAACATTTGGTTTACGGCGGGGCGCATGTTTTATGGATATATGCGATGTTGTAATTACCGGTGATTCATTTGGTATGCACATGGCAATCGGATTACAAAAATATGTTATTGCATGGTTTGGACTTTCTTGCGCTGCTGAAATTGAAATGTATGGCCGTGGAGAAAAATTAATTCCCGACGGTTTGTTTTGTTCTCCCTGCTGGAAAAAAGTTTGTCCATATAATCTTGAATGTATTCAGATGATTGATCTTGATAAGATAATCAGACTGACGAAAGAATTTGCGAACAATAAGGACGCATGATTGCATAACTGCATGGATACATGTCTGAAAGTTAATACTTAATTTTATGTAACCATGCTGCTTTACTATTCGAACTATTTAATTAAATTTCCACATTGATTTTAAATTTTATTTGGAAGTTGAAATCTATGTCATACAAAATTCCGATCTACCAGCCTTCCTTGAATGGAAATGAAAAAAAATATGTAAATGAATGCCTCGATACTTCTTGGATTTCTTCTAGAGGTGAATTTATTTCAAAGTTTGAAAATGAATTTAGTAAATTTATTGGTGTTGAACATGCAACCGCTGTAAGCAATGGTACAGTTGCTCTTCACCTTGCATTAGTAACATTAGGAATCGGGCCAGGTGATGAGGTAATAGTTCCATCATTCACATACATTGCGTCAGTAAGTACAATTTCAATTACAGGCGCAACACCGGTCTTCGTAGATTCACTAGAAGATACCTGGCAGGTTGATCCAAAAGATGTTAGAAGAAAAATTTCTCCTAAAACTAAAGCAATTATGGTTGTGCATCTTTACGGCCATCCTTGCGAAATGGATGAGCTTACAAAAATTGCTAAAGAATATAATATATTTATGATTGAAGATTGTGCCGAAGCATTTGGCTCGACTTATAAAGGAAAGCATGTCGGCATGTTTGGCGATTTGTCAACATTTAGTTTTTACGGCAATAAAACCATAACTACCGGTGAAGGCGGAATGATTGTAACTAACGATGAAACACTTTATGATAGAGCCTATCATCTTAAGATGCATGGACTAGCTAAGTACCGCGAATATTGGCATGACACAATCGGATTTAATTATAGGATGACAAACATTTGCGCAGCTATTGGTTTAGCTCAGCTTGAAAAAGCCAATGAAAAAATTTCGAAGAAAAGACAAATTGTAAATTGGTACAATGAAGCTTTAAAAAATCTTCCGGTAAAACATCATGCCGAACAAAAAAATGTTTTTCATTCCTATTGGATGTATTCTATTTTAGTAGAAACTCCTGACACAAGAGATTCATTAAGAGATTTTTTAAAAGTAGAAGGAATCGAAACGCGTCCAACTTTTTTCCCTGCTCATACAATGCCGATGTTCTCGCAGAAATTTCAAAAGCTTCCGGTTGCAGAATATTTGGGTTGGCATGGAATAAATCTCCCAAGCTGGCCGGAATTAAAGAAAGAACAAATTCAAATTATTGCTGATTCAATTTCTAAGTTCTTTAAAAAATAAAAGCAGCATCAAAATATTTCGATACTGCTTTTTTGCGGAGAGTGTTTAATTAAAAATCTTTCTACTTTAATTTTCCTAAGAGAATATGTTCAAAACTATTTCAATCCATTCTTCAATTTTAACTAATCAATGTCTTTCTCTATTACCGCCTTCTCTTCTTTGATTATTATTATTGCGGTTACTATTATTTTCTCGCCTTACTTCCGGTGTTCTTGAACCACGATTTTCTTGTCTTACTTCTGGTCGGCTATTTCTTTGCTGAACAGGATTGCTGTTTCTTGTTTCAGTTCTATTATTTCTTTGCATCCAGGGATTTTCGTTTCTTGAATTTGGCTGATTATTCCTTTGAATCCGGGGATTAGCATTTCTAGTAGCTGGTTTATTATTTCTCTGTAGCCAAGGATTTTCATTTCTCGGCTGTGGAGATACTTCTCTTTGAATTATAGGATTTTCATTTCTCGGATTTTGCTGATTGTTCCTTTGTATCCAAGGATTAATATTTCTAGATGAATTATCTCTATTGCCGACAGCAATTCTGGAAACATCAAGTGTGGAAGGCCTTGAACCTCTTTTAATGTCAAAATTTCTTCCATCATTTCTCGTTAATTGTTCTCGTGATGGAATGAATGCTCTTACTATATCGGAATTTCTACCGCCATTACTAATATTTCTTGGATCATCGGTTCGTTCAATTTGTCTTTCAACAATTCTTCCGCCGCTTCTTTGTCTTATATAATCAACATCAACGCCACGATTTATAACTCGTCCGTCTGAATATCCGTAATTGGTTCTGTATCTTGAATCTGAATAAATTCTGTATTTGTATCTATCAGGAACAAAATGATCAAACGGATCTGAATCGCACATATACCTGTAATTGACAAAGTGCCAATACGAATATGGTGTAACATAATTGTTTGTAAAACTTATTCCGAAACCAAATGAAAATGAAGCATAAGGCGGCAAAGGAGCCCAGCCGATATAATTATCATTATATCTCCATTCTACCCAAGCTGGAGCCCAAACATTATCCGGAACCCAAATCCAGCCATAATAATTATCATAATACCATCTGCCGTAATGAAAAACTACATAACCAAATGGATCATAAGAATCCCAATACCAGCCGTCATCAGTCCAAACCCAATGTCCGTTTCTATAAGGTGCCCAATCATGATTTAAATGAAGCGGGCGCCATACCGTAAGTCCGCCGTCTAATTGAATCCATGAACCATAAGGCGATAAGGATGAATAAAATAGTCCAACGCTTGCATCTCCTTGATAATCACCTCCATTGTCACCATAATCTTGAGCTTTTGTAATTCCAAAAACAAAGCCAAGTAGCATGACAAACAAATATATAATTAAGCGTTTCATTTTGCACCTCTTCTAATCTTGATTTATGAATTACAAGCATTGTGCCATTAAAAATTACTAATTTTTCCAAATTTTCAACAAAAAATTATAAGCTATTGTACAATAAACTGAACAAAACGAATTTATTTCTGAACAATGATGTTTAAGAAATAATATCAATTATTTTCAATATGATATTTTTTAATTTTAGCCAGCAGATTCACCCTTGAAATTCCTAATATCTCTGCCGTTTTAGTTTTATTATTGTGAGTAAATTCTAAAACTTTTATGATGTGCATTTTTTCAATCTCATTTAATGAACTCGGAATTTCTTCTTCGGATACTCCTACATTATTAAATTCTAAAAAGTAATTCGGCAGCGATTTCTTTGTCAGCTCATTTGTGGATTCAACTATTATTGCGCTGTTAATTATATTCATTAATTCGCGCACATTCCCCGGGAAAGAATAAATTTTTAGACAGTTCCAAACCGAGTCGGAAATCTTTTCAATGTTTTTTTCATATTTCATATTAAATATTTTAAGAAAATAATTAGCAAGAAGTTCGATGTCTCCTTTTCTATCGCGCAGCGGCGGCAAATTAATTGAATTGATGTTCAATCTAAAAAATAAATCTTTCCTAAAATATCCTTTTTTAATTTCTTCGAATAAATTTTTATTTGTTGCAGCAATAATTCTAACGTCAGCTTTTAAGTTTTTCGTGGAACCGAGCCTGTAAAATTCCTCTTCTTGAAGCACTCTTAAAAGCTTCACCTGAATTGATAAAGATAATTCACCTATCTCATCAAGGAAAAGAATACCGCCATTGGCTTCTTCAAGAAAACCTGTTTTATCTTTTGATGCGCCGGTGAAAGCGCCTTTTTCATATCCAAAAAATTCAGAAGAAAATAATTCTTGAGCAAAAGTTCCTGCGTTTACAGCAACAAATTTTTTATCCTTCCTGCTGCTGATCTGATGAATCGCCCGTGCAATAAGTTCCTTTCCTGTTCCGCTTTCTCCCCAAATCAAAATGCTGTTATCGGTTTGTGCAAACATCTCAACAAACTGAAATACCTTAATCATTTTTTCATCATTTGTTATGATGTCTTTAAAGATTTCTTTATGCTTCAAACCGTCCAAAGATAATTTCTGAATTATATGGTCCTTTCTTTTCTGAATTTCATTTTGTTCAATTGCTGTATCAATAGCTTTGAATAATTGTTTTTCATCTATTGGTTTGAGCATGTAATCGTACGTACCAAGCTTCATTGCTGAAATTGCTAAGTCAATATCTTCCACACCGGTGAGCACTATTGTTCTAACGTTGATATTATTTTTTACAATAAATTTTAGAATATCCAAACCGGTTACGTTCGGCATGTCCATATCTAAAATCAGAACATCATAGGAATAATTTTTTAATAAATTATATGCCTGAGTGCTGTCCTGTAGAATTTCGATCTCATATTTATTTTTCTGAAGAATTAATATCTTCAAAAAATTTAGGACAGCTTGGTTATCATCTATAGCTAATATTTTTGACATTTAATTTTTATTCCTAACCGGAATACTTATAATGAATTTTGTGCCTTCGCCTAATTTCGAGTTAACTTCAATTTTACCATTGTGATCTTTTATAATTCCATAAGTGATCGAAAGTCCCAAACCTATTCCGCCTTTTTCTCTTTTTGTTGTGAAGAAAGGATCAAAGATATTTTTTATCAAATTCTCATCCATACCGCTCCCGTTGTCAGTAATAATTAAAATTACTTCCTGCTTTTGCGGATCAAAATCCGTTTTTATTTTGATCAAGCCTTCATCGGTTTCAATAGCTTCTGAAGCATTCATAACCAGGTTTAGAAAAGCCTGCTCAAGCTTATTTATATTGCCAAGAAATTTTGGAACTTTTTCATTGAGTTCAATTTCAAGCTGAGCATGTTTCTTTATTTGTTTGCTTGTTAGATTCAAATTATTTTTTATCAACTCATTCAAATCAACATTATCGATCAGAGCGCCTTCATCCTTTTTAGCAAAATTTCTTAAGTCGGCAACTATTTTTTTTGTCCGGTTCGCACCGCTTATCATATCATTAACAAGAACACTTATATTTTCTTTAAATATTTCGTAATTCAATCTAGCAATCTTAAGCTCTTTGTTTTCTTGATAATGTTTTTCAAGTATCGGGAAAATATCTGTTAAAGATTCCTGAAGTATTTTTAAATTTCCTAGAATGAAAGTATTTGGATTGTTTATTTCATGCGCAACACCGGCTACAAGTTTTCCTAGCGAAGCTAATTTATAAGATTGTATGAGTTGCGATTCCATTCTTTTTTGTTCCGTAATATCACGGCAAACTTCAAGTACCCTATCTACTTTTCCGTCAATTCCTTTTATCGGATGCGCTCTTAAAGTAAAATACTTTTCGTTAAATTCTTTTGACTGAATTGAATCCGTTGCTGTGTTAAATGTTTCTGCTGCAGAACAGTTCTCACAAGGAAGATCAATGTTAAAGAGCTTGCTGTAGCACTTACCGGAATTTCCGATTTCATTTTTATTTGACATTATAATATTAAAGTCTTTATCAATTACAACTATTTTGTCTGCAATCGCTGTAAAGAATGTATTCAAATCTTCTCTTTTCTTGTAACATTCTTCAGTCATCTTAAGCAGCGCTTCGTTTTTAGATTTTAATATCTTCTGCTGTTTCTTTAAGTTTTTTGTCTTCTCATCCTTTTCAATAATGTCGGATATTTTACCGGCAATTTCATGCAGTAGGTTTTCTTCTTCAATTAAAAACGACGGTCCTTTCATTCTATAAACTTTTATTTTTCCATATTCTTTTCCATCCAACAAAATATCGGCCGATAATAAATCTGTAACCTCATGCGGAAATTCACCTTCATTCCCGTAAACTTTATTTCCCAATTCAATATTTACAATTGTCTCATCGGGATATTGAAATCCGGCTTCAATAATTTTTGTACAGTTATTTAAAAATTCTTCGAGCGTGCTTGATGCATCTGATTCTTTGCTGATATTATACAAACACTCCAGCTCTTTCACTCTTCCCTGAAGATCAAGCTCGATTCTGGATATCCAGATAATTTTATTTTTCAGTCCAAAGAAAAAATTCCCGTCGGCAGTCGGAAGAAGTATAAACTCGTCTCTAATGTTTGGTAATTTTATTTCGGCGGGCTGACCGTTTTTTCTTGATAATTCTATAGATGTAATCAGAGATTTTAATTCATCTTGAATTGCCGGATCACGGGATTTTAGAATTTGTAAATTGATATTATTATCAAGAAGAATTTGATTCAGTGATTTACCTTCAAGGATTAAATTCAATTTGCAATCAAATATTGCTATATTATCCAAAAGGTCGTTTACTAATCGTAAGGCATTTTTCGAGACCATGAAGTTACCCCAATTTCTTTTTTACACTGGTAATATAATAATTCTCCGGATAATGTATAACTGATTTTACGGGATCGTATGTTGAAAAATCAATTTGATATTCTAGGAATGATAGTTTCCGTTTCTTGAATCCGTTATTAAAATATTTTTTCTGCCATGATTTATCAACATCAATGTTTTTGTAAAATCTGTTCACAGTTTTAATCTCATCAAATATTTCTTCAATTGATTTATACTTAAATCCCTCTGTAAAATAAGACGCAATTGCAGATATCGTTTCCCAATTTCCGAACTCAATTGGACTATTAATTATATCTTTTGATTTCTGAATTGTTCCATCGCACCTTGTGTATGTGCCCGATTTTTCAATGTAAGATGGAGATGGAATTACAACATCTGCTTCTTCACTTGTAGTTGTTGAAAATGAATCGCAGACAACAAGTAATTCAACTCCGTTAAAATATTTTGCGTTTTCTCTGATTACCAAAGGATCTTCGCCGAAGATTAAAATTCCTTTTATTTCTCCTCTCTTTAATTTCTTTAAAAGATCAACCGGTTTAAAAATATTTTCTAGATTAAAATTCCAAATGCTGCTAACTCTTTCAATTTCTTTTTCTTCATCTTGCTTAACATATCCGGGAAGAAAACATGGATTAACTCCCATATCCATTAATCCGGTCGAGTTATTAAATTCACGAAGTATAATTACGCCGTTATTTTCTTTTCCCATTCTTCCGGTTAATAAAAGGAAGTTCCCAACAGCTTTTAAATCATTAATTGATTTATCATTTGTTGAATCGATATTATAAATAAAAATGATATTTGAATTTACATTTTTCAATTGATCAAACAGTAAACTAAATTTCAAACTATCAATTCGCGAATAATTAATTGCTTCTTGAATATCAGTTTTATCAATTTCAGATTTAACTGTTTCGAAATTATTTGTGTAATTACTAATATAACTTTTATCAATGCAGTCATTATCAATACATTCTTTCATAATTCCATTTAATAAATTCGTATTGGTTCCCTTTTTACTATCGATCCACAAATCTGCGTACTTAGTTAGTCTTACTTCAGAAGAACTTAAGAGAATTAATTTCGCTCCTCTTTTCTGAGCTTCTTTAATTTTAAGTTCCATTATAAAATTTTCACCCGATAGATTTGAGTTCAGCACAACAATTACGTTAGCATAAATCAAATCATCCATTGAAGCTGTAGAATTAGTGAAACCAATCATCTTATCAAGACTATCCTGTTCAACTCCGTATAATAAATTTGAAAAGCTTGAAATATTGTTTGTCCTTAATCCTGCTCTTGCAAACTTTTGAAGCAGGTAAAGTTCTTCATTGGAAAGTTTGGGAGAACCAAAGACTGCAATGGCTTTAGGGCCATATTCTTTCATCAGCAATTTTAATTTTTCCTGAACAAATTGTATTGCTGAACCGCGATTAGCAATTTGCTTTACGCCATTAATCTTAATCGAGTATTCGGTAATTCTATTCTTCCCCAATAGATATCTGTGTCCAAACCTTCCTTTTGTGCAAAGGAATCCTTTGTTGTGCGAATCTTTAATCTCTTCGGTCGAATTTGAAATATAAAAAATATCATCGCTGATTTTCTTAAAGTTTATTTTGCATCCTACTGAGCAGAAATTACAAATTGTTTCAAGATTTTCTTTCGGCAGCGTTCCTAAAATTTTGAATGGATATTTTTCACTTATTGCGCCGGTTGGACAAACATCAATGCAGTTGCCGCATGAAATGCAGTTAGTTTCCATCAAGGATTTTTCCATGGCCGGTTTAACTACCGATTTGAATCCTCTGTACACGAAACCTAATGCTGATACTTTCAAAATTTCAGCACAGGTTCTAACACATTTCCCGCAGTTAATACATTTATTTGGATCGAGCGAAATAAACGGATGCCTATTGTCCACCAAATATTTTTTGACTTCACCGAGATACGATGAGATTTCAATATGATATTCATCGCAATATTTTCTAAGCTGACAATCATAATATTCGGAACAGCCGCATTCCATGCACCTTTCAGATTCGCATAACACTTGTCTTTCTGAAAAACCTCGCTCTACTTCTTTGAAATTATGAATTCTATCGGTTACCGAAAGCTCTACCATTTTTTCTCTTGCCAACTTTTTAACCTGATTAAATTCCTTTGCAGATAATTTTGCAAGTTTTTCTTTTGAGCTGAAATACTTTTCGTTGCCGTTACCTGCTTTTCCAGTTTCAATAAAATTAATTATTGATAAAGCGGCACTTTTACCTTGTGCAACTGCAGCGATTGCAGTAAAAGGTCCTGCCACAATATCGCCGCCCGCAAAAACTCCTGGGATAGAAGTTTCCATGGTTTTCTTGTTAATAGAAACCAGTCCGGCTTTTTCAAGGAGAAAATTTTCGTCTAATTTAAAAATGGATTCGTCAACAGATTGTCCTATCGCGCTAATCAGAAAATCGCATTCAATAGTAAATTCTGAGCCGTGAATTGGAACCGGCTTTGGCCTTTCTCCCGGTTTCCCATTTACTAAATTCATTTTCAAACATTCAACGGCTTTTAGTACACCGCCATATGATATAATTGATTTTGGATTTGTAAGAAATAAAATTTCAACTCCCTCATTTTGAGCAGCTTTAACTTCTTCAAAACTTGCAGGCATTTCATTCATACTTCGTCTATAAACTATCTTTACGCTTTCACCTCCGCATCTTAATGCTGATCTTGATGCATCTAAAGCAGTGTTGCCGCCGCCGACTACAATAACTTTTCCATTTAACTTTGGTATTTTGTTTAATTGAATATCTCTTAAAAAATCAATGCCCCTTAATACACTGGAAACATTTTCTTCACCATCTAAATTTAATTTTGCTGCCTTCTGAGCTCCTGCTCCGATAAATACGGCATCAAAACCATTTTCCATTAATTCATGAACACTAAAATCCAAACCGAGCTGTTCGCCGGTTTTAACTTCAACTCCTAAATCAATTATCCATTTGATCTCTGCGTCCAAAATATTTTTCGGTAATCGATATTCCGGGATACCATATCTAAGCATTCCACCCAACTGAGGTTGCTTTTCAAAAAGTGTAACTCTGTAACCTTCAAGAGTAAGATAATATGCGCATGACAATCCCGCAGGTCCGCCTCCAATAATTGCAGCTCGTTTGCCTTTATTATTTTTTATTTCCGGGGTCCACATATTTACGCAATCAGCATCTGCAACAAATCTTTTCATTGCATTAACAGCCACAGGTTCATCAACATATTTTCTTCTGCAAGCAGCTTCGCAATTTCTAACACATACTCTTCCGATTGATAATGGTAACGGATTATTTTCTTTTACAAGCTTTAATGCTTCTTTGTATTTGCCGGAAGAGATCAACGCAATGTAAGATTGAACATCAATACCGGCGGGGCAATTATTCTTACATGGCCCAACACAATCCGCATAATGATTCGACATCAAAAGCTCAAGAGATGTTTTCCTTGCCTCTAAAATTTTTGAACTGTTTGTTCGTACTCTCATCCCGCTTGTAACATAAGTTGAGCAAGATGGAACCAGTCTATTCATTCCTTCAACTTCCACAACACATAAAAAACATGATGTGTAATGCTCCAGTCTTTTATCATGGCATAAAGTCGGAATAGTATCCAGGTTATTCTCATTTACAACTTCCAAAATTGTTTTATCTGCTGAAGTAAGAATCTCTTTTCCATTAACTGTGATTTTTACAGGTTCCATAAAAATTAATCTTTGATTATTGCGTTAAGCCTGCAAGCATCGTAACACTTGCCGCATCTATTGCAGAGATCGTAATCGATAACATGAACTTCTTTCAGCTTGCCGGTAATTGCGCCGGTTGGACAAGCTTTTATACAAACTCTACATCCTTTGCAAAGCTCATCAACAACTTTATAAGTAATTAAAGACGGACAATTATGTGCCGGACATTTTTTATTTACGATATGCGCGTCATACTCTTCTCTGAAATATTTGATTGTCGTAAGCACTGGATTCGGTGCTGTCTGTCCTAATCCGCAAAGGCTTGCAGATCTAATTTTATTGGCAAGATCTTCCAGCAATTCAATATCTCCAGCTTTCCCGTTTCCTTCAGTAATTCTTTCTAAAATTTCCAGCATTCTTTTGGTGCCGATCCGGCAGAATGTACATTTGCCACAGGATTCTAATTGCGTAAAGTTCAAAAAATATTTTGCAAGATCGACCATGCAGGTTGTTTCGTCTAAAACAATTAATCCGCCAGAACCCATAATAGCGCCGGTACTGGTTATTTCATCATAATCAATTTTCAAATCACCCATGCTTGCTGGAATACATCCGCCGGAAGGTCCGCCAATTTGAACTGCCTTAAATTTTTTATTTCCTTTTATTCCTCCGCCAATCTTATAAACGATTTCATTTATAGTAATTCCCATCGGCACTTCAACCAGACCGGTTCTTTTTATCTTTCCTGCAAGAGCGAAAACTTTGGTTCCTTTACTTTTCTCTGTTCCAAGTTCTAAATACTTCTGCCAGCCGTTTAAAATTATCCACGGAACATTTGCATACGTTTCAACATTATTAATATTGGTCGGTTTTCCCCACAATCCTTTTTGCGAAGGGAAAGGAGGACGCAGTCTTGGTATTCCTCTCCTTCCTTCGATTGATGCCATCAGTGCGGTTTCCTCACCGCAGACAAATGCGCCGGCTCCTTCTTTAATGCTGACATCAAAATTAAAATTAGTGCCGAAAATATTCTTTCCTAAAAATCCTTTTTCACGGATTTGTCTTAATGCAATTCTTAATCTTTTAATTGCAAGAGGGTATTCCGCACGCACATATATAAAACCTTCATCCGAGCCGATTGCATAAGCCGCGATCATCATTCCTTCTAGGACAGAATGAGGATCGCCTTCAAGCACGCTTCTGTCCATAAATGCGCCTGGATCACCTTCATCTGCATTACAGATAATATATTTTTTCTCTGACTTTTCAGCGAGTCCTAATTTCCATTTTATGCCGGTAAGAAATCCTGCTCCGCCTCTTCCTCTTAATCCGGATTTTGTTATTACTTCAATAACTTCTTCACTAGAATAATTTTTTAAAACATTTTTAATAGCTTCATAACCACCTCTTGCTATGTACTCAGCAATTGAAGTTGGATCAATTACACCGCAGTTTCTTAATACAATTTTTGTTTGATATTTTAGAAAGGATTCTTCTGTACAGATATCTTTACTTCTGATTATCCAATTTTTTACCGGTTGATTATTTAAAAGATGTTCATTTACAATCCTGCCGACTTTATCCACAGAAACTTTTGAATACAAATAGCTTTCGTTCTCATCTTCAATTTCAACCAGTGCCTCTTCATAACACATTCCCATGCATCCGGTCTCGCACAATTCGGCATCAATATTCTTTTCCTTTATTTCTTCTTTAAATTTATTGTAGATCAGCTCGCCGCCTGCAGATAAACCGCAAGTACCGAGTCCGACTTTTATCTTTTTCATGTTTCTACTAATAATTTTTCTTCAATGTAAAATTTCTTTAACGCTTTTTTAATTTTATCGGCATTTAGATTACCGAATGTTTCATCGTTTATCATCATTATCGGCGCTAAGGAACAACAGCCAAGACACGCGACAGATACAAGCGTGAAATTTCCATCATCGGTTGTTTCGTCTTTTGATATTCCTAATTCATCTTGAAGAACAGATAAAACTGTCTTTGCACCGTTAACATGACAAGCTGTGCCTTCGCAAATTCTTATTAAATTTTTCCCGGCTGGCTTTAATCTGAATTGAGCGAAGAAAGTAATTACACCATAAATATCTGCCGGAGGAATATTAACTAGTTCGCTTATATAATAAATTATTTTTTCCGGTATATAACCGTATGAATCTTGCGCGGACTGCAATAATGGAATTAGCGATCCTACCTGATGTCTTTTATTAATCAAATCAACTTTGAAGTGCTGTATTAATTTTTCTTCTTCTACAATTTCATCTTCCATTTCAAATCTCCGTACCTTTTTAAGACCAATGTCTCTAGTTCCCTTTAACAAACTCCTCTTTTCCATTTAAGGATTTTCAATCTTCAATTAAAAATTATCTAAAGTGGAGAATCACGTAACCATAATCTCGAATCATTAGTTATATTGTTCCGGCTTTAAACTTCAGCTACATTTCAAAAATATTTATTACCGGATATTCTTTAACCTTAAGAACTCCATCCAGGCTTATGATTTTATTTTCAATTAATTTATCTATCTCGGTAAATTGCGTTCCGTATACCATAAGTATAAGATTATAATTTCCTTCCGTGTAATCGCAGTAGAGAATATTGTCGGTGAGTCTTAATATTGGATATATTTTATCAAGTTTTTCTCTGTCAACATCAAGAAGAACGTATGAATAAACAGATTTCTTTCCGTCTCTTACTTTGCTCATTCCCGGCATATCTTCAAACAAAGTTATTCCAGCTGCTTGAATAATTTCTCTTATGTTGTCATTCAAAATTGGAACACTTACCTGAAGAAATTTTGCATCCTGAATTCCTTTTATTTCCTTAATATTCTTTTCATAAAATTCTTTACACCTTTCATTTGAATCGGATTGAAGCAGAAGAAAAATATCAATATCGCCTCGAGTTGCATCGCAGTAAACTACATTATCCATAAAATATAATTTCCTGTACAAGGATAAATAATCCGCACTGCTTTTAACTTTAATTAGCACATATGCTGAAGCTGGCTTTGCTTCTTTTTTCTTTTCTTCTTTAGGTTCTACAGCTATACCATGCTTTGCAATCAATTTATTTATTTCCGCAATTAAGTCATCAGCGGTAAAAGGCTTTTCGAGCAAACCTTCTTCTTTTAAATCTTCCACATCAGTTAATTCTAGAGTATCTGCATATCCGGTTATATACATCATTATACTATCGGGATATTTTGATTTAATAATTTTCCCTAGTTTAACTCCGTTTATATCAGGCAGATTTACATCAACAACAATGGAATCAAGGTTAATCGAATTCTTTGCGTAAAGATCCAGTTTATTTAGAGCAGTTATGCCGCTGTCGCAAGGTTCAACATCATATCCAAGCTGATTTAAACTCAATGAGAGCGATCGTCTAATTGAGGAATCATCATCTATTAATAAAATTCTTTTTAGCATTTTATACTCCTTTAATCATTTTAAAATATTTATACAAGTAAAATGCCAGCAAAGAACCTAAGTATTCTGAATGAAAAACGGGTGAGCAAAATATGTAAAAAGGTGTGCTATAAAATTATTTTACAGAAGCTTTGTTATAGCTTAATTTTCCAAACATTAAGTGATAAATAATTTAGCAGGTATTTTACAGCTTATTGTTTTTATAAAATTTCCAGCTTTACTAAGTCCAGCGTTGGACAATAAATTCAATTCGTCATTTGAAATTATTCTATGGCCAATTATTACTTCCCAAACTTAAATTTTCTTTCCCCCGGTTATGTTTAATTTTTAAAGTATGCAGATTAAATGAATTTTTTCTGCAATGAGTAATGAAACAAATTCGTTTTCTACCGGTTTTGATTTTATTACTCCAGCAAATAAACAACTGAAATTGTGAAGATTATAAAAAATATTATAAAATGATTATGATTCGGAATTGCCGGAATTGGTTTGTTTTTAATCCATCTGCCAATTTACATCTAACAAGTGACTAGTCTCTTTTAATTACCGCCAGCGTCATATCGTCCATCTGTTCGGTGTTTCTTGCGTGGTCTTTTACTGTTTTTCATTCTAGAAAATAACTGCCGTGGAGATTGTTGCCCCAAATGTTTTTAATGATGTATAGTAAAAATCTAATTTAAGAATTGCAAGGATTCTTGAAATTCCTGCATATGCTTCCCAATAAAATTTCTTCCTGCTCAATTCCGGGAAATAATTTGTATCATTCATAATTTCCAATGCGCTCGCTCCGGTTACAATATCAAGGTCCATGTTTGTAAGGAAGTCCATACCCAATGCTTGAAAAATAATCGTCCTCCAATTGTGTTCAACATGTATAGCTGCTATTTTATCTCCGGCAAACTGGTAGGGCTTCAATCCTTTAAATGAATTAGCGGGCGAATAAACACCCATAGCGGTTGTCGGTGAAAACAAATGTTGTATTCCGAAATTACCGTTAATGTATCCTGCTTCAAAATTTAACAAGAGATAAGGTGAGACGAATAACTCGCGGTAAAAAGTTTTTGCTTTTATCTGTCCTGCTATAAAATATTTAGTATAATCAAAATCGCTGTTGATGGTTTTACTCGAAGTTTCAACTTCCATTAACATTCCGTCTTCCGGAATTAGCTGCAGTTCAAAAGGCGATTTGCCGTATTGAAGTGTTAATTTAATTTTCCTATCGAATCCATCGTTTATAATTGGATTTAATCTTAAATAACGTTTCCTGCTGAAAATGCTGAAGTATTTATATTCTTTCAATGAAGCTTGTTTATCGGAAGAAAAATAAAGTCCCGCAACAAGATTTTTATTTAATCTCTTCATCAACCCAATCTTATATCCAGTTGATAAATAATAATTGAATTGATCTTCAAATCCTATTAATACCGAAGCCGCGTTCATAATTCCCGGATAAGGATTCAGCACTTGCCATTCTTGAATTAGATTAAACATCTCAACTTCAATAACATTGAAAAATAAATTAGATGGCCTGTATCCGATTAAAAAAGAGCCGACAGGTTTTTTAATTCCAAACGAGTAACCGGCAAATGTATTCAGAAATATTTTATTTGAAAAGAAACCCGACTTATACTTTGCACCTAACGAAATATATCCTACGCGATTATTATCTGCATAAACATAAGAAGTTAAAAAACCTGCAGTCTTCCCGAAAAAATTTTGCCCGGAAGATTTTCCCCTTTCGGATGGTTCAGGTATAAGGTTTGAAAGCGCACCTTTGATCTTAATTGTTTTTTCAAGTGTCATCGTACTGTCCAGTTCGGCAAACGCTTTATTCTCACTATTCGTTAAGGGAATTGGACGGAGCTCTTTCATTTCTGAAGCACTAATTTCCTCAGGAGGCTTTTTATCCTTTAGCGTTTTTGATGTATCTGATGTGAATCCACCGAACTGAGATCGTACCGCAATAATAACTGAATCGGGAATCGTCTGATTAATTTTATATTCACTTATACTGTTGATTGTCTGGAAAGATAGCGGTTCAATTTTTAACAATCCTCCAAAGTTGAATTCAAATGAAGCGTCAAACTCCAGGTAATCGGGCAGCCAGTATCCATCATACCTGCCAAGTGTCTGTTTAAAATTAAAACTCATGTTTTGGATATACGGAAATCTTACTCCCTTACTCGTGTTCAGATCAACCTTGCTGACGGAATAACTTTCTCCTTCAATATAAATAGTTCCTTCTACCAGCGGCTGAATTTTTGAAAGCGGAATAACCTTAATAACATATACCGGCGCACCGTTAGTTTTAATGATGTTTATAAGCTTGTAATCATAGTAATCGAAAGCATTATCGGCAATGGGCAAATAAATTTTATTCATTAGAAGAGTTAGAGTGTCGGATGAAAAATCAAGCATGAACTTGTCGGTAAGATCAGAAATAGCGCTCATGCTGAATGTGGTTTTTTTCTGATTCTCAGTTCTGTGCCTTTTAATGATAAATTCTTTTTCCCATGAATAAGGTTTATTGTATCCCTTGATTATTGTTTCTTCAACCAGTGCAATTTCTCCTGCCGATTTCATTATGTTCTTTGAATATGCGCTGTACTCAAAGTTCTCTAATCCTTTTTTATTTATTCGTTTTCTCTTTATCGCTTCACGGATAATTCCATAAGCAGGATCTTCGCCCGTTACAACAATTTCGGGCAAAAGAATCATCTGCTTTTGAAGTTTGATTTCTAAAGTTTTCTTTTCCGGGACAAATATTTTTAATGAATCATTTTTATATCCAACGTATCTTGTAATTAGAACATGTTCTCCGGGCTTCAGTTTGAAAGAGAACTCGCCTAGGGTATTAGATACGGTACCCTTATTCGTTCCCGATAAAAGAATTGTAGCATATGGCAGCGGATTGTTTGTTTCCTGATCCGTTACTTTTCCTTTTACTTCCTCAGTCTGAGAGAAAATAATTTTTGGAATTAATAAGAGAGCAAAAATAAAAGATTTCATCAGCCCCAATTCCATTTATAAATTTTTGATTTTACTAATGACGATATAAAGCTACAAAATGTTACAACTAAAAATTAACATCTTCAATAATCAGATGGAATAAAATTATTGCTTATTTATTGATCCGGTAATTCCGCCTCCGGAAATATTTAAAATAATTTTATTCAACCGCTCATAATATTTCAATTGCAACTGTTTCAAGAGTCTTCAGTAGCAGCGACTTAGTTAGGCAGCCGACAAAAGATAAAGTATTAAAAGTTTCTAAAGAGCTCAATTATATTCCTAATCCGATTGCTGGAAGCCTCTCCAGGCAATTAACTGACACAATCGGAGTTGTTTTGCCTGATCTTGTCGGTAAATTTTTTATGGACATTATTCATGGCATTGATGAAGAGGCATACAAACAAAATTGTTTTATGCTTGTATCAAGTTCACACAGCAAAAGAAATATTCTTCTCTTTTCTTTTTTTTGAAGATTTTTTTTATCAAATTGTAGCTAAGAAAATTATAACAAACAATCAGACGATGCTGCGGATCGCTCTATTTTACTTTTTTGCTTTCGCTTTATTTCTTTTCTCAGTTAACTGCGGTAATAAGTCTTCCTTTAATTCGGGGAATAATATTATTCAACCCTCTAAAAAGCATTTACAAAAGGAAGAATCCAACTGGATGATTAAGGAACTGAATCATACCTCAAATAATAAATACTGGATATCAACAGAATCAAAGCATCACGAATTGTTCGTATTAACTCCGAACGGTATCGGCTATTATGATGGTCATTCAATAAAAGATATTGTAGATTTTAACGATTCTTATCTTACGGATATGGATTTTAATGGTAACTATATTGCATATTCAGTTCACCCCACATGGAACAACTACCAATTAAAGCATATATTATTTATATCGAAGACTAAGAAAGTAGGCAATGATTTAAAGATTGTTAATTCGCATAAGTTTGTCATTCCGTTTTCGCAATCCATAACAGGCGTAAAGTTTTTAAGCAGAAATCAAATCTTAATTACTTCTTTTCTTGAATATGGAATTGTAGATATAATTACAAAGCCGGATGGTGATTTTAATATTACATTCAATCATTACCTTTTCCGCCCTTACAATATAGATGAAAGAATGCGGATTGCAGCTACATATAACGACGGAAATATTTTAGTGTTCGGCGGGATGAGCGTAAATTTATTACAAAGGCTGCCAAATAATAAGTATGATTTAAATGGACTATTTAACCTTAACACTAATTCGGAGTTTAATAGAGCCGATGAAGAAAAGATAATAGGATTAGCGCTTGTTGATACTACGTTCGGCATATTTCAAACTAATAAAAATTTAGTTTATTACTTGAAAAATCACAAATCAAAAAAACCTACTTTCATCATAAAGACTTATATACGATTAGAAAATGGGGACAGTATTGGTACTAACGATATAGTTGATTTTAAATTTCTAAGCGATAGTGATTTTGTATGTCTGGTAAATAACGGACTTCTGCTTGAGCAGAAAATAAATAAGAAATATTTTAGAGACGAATCATGGAAGGTTATCGCAAGACTTCCGGTTACAAATCCCACTAATATTGGAGTTATAAACAAAGATTCAATATTAGTGGTCGATCCCGGAAGGTTATTTTTAATTACAAAAAATTTCAGTAAAGAAAAAAAAATTTATAGCGGTGTAAATAATAATCCGGTTTTTACAACAGAACGACTTGCGCAGCTTGCTTCTTCTTATGGTGTAGGTATAGAGGATTTAGATAACAACGGCATGAATGATATTTATATAGTTGATGTTTACGATAAGAACAAATTATTCATTTCTCTCCCTAAGCGAACTAATACCGTCCCGGACAATCTTGCCGTACAAAGAGGAATTGAAGGGAAAGCGTCTTCATCTAAACGGCATAATTTGACCAATGATTTTGATTTAGGAGTAGCAATCGGAGATATAAACGAAGACGGAGCAGAGGACATAATACTTACCAACCTTTCTTTTTCAAATTCACTTTATTTGAATAACGGGAAAGGTTATTTCCAGGATGTTACTAAAGAATATAATTTTAATGTTAATATGTGGCGGAGCGAAGGCGCAGTTCTGGGAGATGTTAACAACGACGGTTATTTAGATGTATACTGTACAAGCTTTTTTAAGACCAACAAGCTTTTTATAAACGATCATGGAATTTCCCTGGATGATAAAACAAATAGCTGCGGATTAAAATCCGGCGGCAGATCAATAAGCGCTGTTTTCGGAGATGTTAACAATGACGGTTACCCGGATCTTTATGTTGGTAATTGGATGAAAGAGAACAAATTATTTTTTAATAACGGCAAAGGCGAGTTTATTGATCATACTAAAGAAAGCAATGTAGGAGACGGCGACTTAAAAGAAACGAATTCTATTTTCTTTGCAGACCTAAACAACGACGGCTATCTTGATTTGTTCGTGGGAAATAGAGCCGGAGGCGATAAATTATATTTAAGCAACGGTGATGGAACTTTTAAGGATATAACAAATGAATGCGGATTAAATGGAGACTTTCATACTTACGGTGCAGTATTCGGTGATTTTGATAACGACGGCTGGCAGGACATTGTAATTGCATGTCTAGGTAAAATAAAATTTTTCAAGAACCTTGGGGCCGACAGTACAGGCATGATTCACTATAAGGATATTACCGATTCTGTTATTCCGCCGGGTAACATTAAGGAATCTTATAATACCGGTTTAGCTACGGCAGATTTGGGGAACAAGGGATTTTTAGATTTGGTTATGAATCAAAACGGCGGCTATACATATTTCGTATTAAATGCAACCAGATTAAACGGAAGCAATAACTATCTTTCAGTAAAGGTTGAAGGCGACGAAAGCAACCGCGATGCAGTGGGCGCAAAGTTAAAATTGTATCATGGGAATTCTCTTATAGGTTATCGAGAGATAAGCGGAGGATACGGATATGCAAGCTCCAGTTCTAAAATACAGCATTTTGGGTTAGGCAGTTTGAAAGATTCATTGACTCTTGTTATTAATTTTCCTGCATCACATATTACTAAAAGAATCTCAGTAATACCGAATACTTTTATTACAGTTACAGAAAACAGCGGTGCAAAAAGAAATTACTTTTTAGTTAAAAAAGACTTGTTGAGATTTTTCTATGGAAACGGATTTATAGTTTTAGGTATTGAATTAATTTTACTCGCTGCAATTTTTTTCACTATTATTTCTTTGGCAGCGGGAAAGTTAAAATTGAACAAAGCATTATCAACTAGGGTCTATAGTAACTGGAAAATATTGTCGTTATCTATTTTAGTTTTTTATGCAGTTAAAATTGTTTCTGTTGAAAGCATGTCGTTTTATTTCGGACCATCGTATTTTATAATCAACTCAACAAATCTTTTTACCGACGAAATACTGCCCCTGCTGATATCAAGCATTTTTACGATTTCATTTCTACTTTTAATTAGGAACAAGGAATCAAAGAGCATTGCAGTCTATAATGTTCCTGAAAATTTATTAACAGTACTGAAAAGGTTTGGTCACGGAGAAGGAATGCTGATAGTATTGCACCGGCTTTCATTGTTGATTGAAAATTTAAATCCGGAGAATGAAGTTCAAAGCAATTATGAAAAAGAAGCCATGGAAAGAATCGGTTCCGCTTTTGCAGAATATAAAAGCGCCGTACTACCGGAAATTAATCGAATGTACAGCTTGTTAAATCAGTTGGATTCAAATGGTGAAGAAAACTTAAAGTACTCAAATTATGGAGTTTCAATTTTGCAGTGCAGCAGTCAAATTTCTAATAGCTGTGAACTGCTGCTTAACGGTTTGTCTGCTAAGGAAAAAGTTAAAGCTAAGGAAGAAGCTGTCATTTCAATTAAAAAGATTAGACAAGAATTAACAGGGCTGCGAAAAATTGTGCAATCTAATTTCTCTATCGATACTGCGGAAGCAATCAACCTTGCAATCAAGAAATTCCGTGAACAGAACCCGGATATTACAATTCAATTTTACAAAGCAAAGGAAAAGTTAAATGCGATTATATCAACTTCCGATTTTAACGAGTCGATGAATATAATAATTCAAAATGCGATTGATGAATTGCATGATAAGAAAGTAGAAAACGGAATAATTAAAATTGAAGCCGGCTGTGAGAATAATGATGTTATAATAAAAGTCAAAGATAACGGGAAAGGCATTCCGATTGAAAACTTAGAGAAAATATTTTCCGAAGGTTTTACAACTAAGGCAGATGGACATGGAATTGGATTAAGCATAGTCAAGAAATGTCTTGATAAATATGAAGGAGAGATTACGGCAGCAAATAGTGAAATGGGCGGCGCTTTGTTTATTATGAAGTTGAAGTCAATTTAAGAAGGATATTAAATGCAAAAACTACTAATCATCGATGACAGCGTTTCATTTATGAATGACGTTGAGTTTGTCTTGAAGAATGAATTTCAAATTTTTAAGGCAGAAACCGGCAGCAAAGGATTAGCCGTAATTATGAAGGAAGATATAAATCTTGTTCTGCTTGACTTAAAGCTGCCGGATATTTACGGACTGGATGTGCTTGAAAAAATTCACACTGAAGTCGATCCGCTTATGCCTGTAATAATAATTACAGACCATGGTAATGTTCAAACTGCCGTTAAAGCCATGAAGCTTGGCGCATCCGATTTTATTCAGAAGGATTTTAACAGGGAGGTGCTTGTTGAAAAAATTCTGCGCGCGTTTAAGCAAAGAGAATTAAACATTAAACTGAATGCCCTGGAAGATGCAATAGATGAGGACAGCGACAAGTTTATAATATCCGGTTTAGCAATGCGAAAAGTAGAATACGATATAGAAAAATTTGCTAACCAGGATGTACATATTCTGTTAACGGGTGAAACCGGGGTAGGCAAAGATATTGCTGCAAGGGAAATTCATTTAAGAAGCAAAAGAAGGAATAAATTATTCTCAGCAGTATCGCTGCATACATTAAGCGAAAATTTAATTGAATCGGAATTATTCGGGCATGAGAAAGGCGCTTTCTCAGGCGCGGATGAAGCAAAGATAGGTAAGTTCGAAGCTGCAAACGGCGGTACAATTTATCTTCCCGAGATTTCAGAAATAAATGAAAAGGTTCAGTTGAAGCTGTTAAAGTTTATGCAGTACAAGGAAATCAATAAAGTGGGGCAAAAGACCGGCAAGGATATTAAACTCGATGTCAGGCTTATCGTAGCTTCAAATAAAAATCTTGAAGAACTAGTTGAGCAAGGAAAATTAAGAGAAGATTTTTATTACAGAATTAAAGTGATTAACATTCATATTCCGCCGTTACGCGAGCGGAAAGATGAAATAAAAAATTTGGCGAAATATTTTTTGCAGACATTATCTGTAAAATATAATAAGAAGGGTCTAATTCTTCCGGATGAAGCCGTTGCGGCAATGGGAAATTGCTTTTGGAAAGGGAACGTAAGAGAACTAAAAAATTTTATGACCAACGCCGTTATTCGCGCTGACGATTACCAGCCGGTTAAAATCGATTTACTTCCAACTCAATCAATAAATTACACTTCATCTGCTGTTGAAACCAACCAACCATATAAAGCCGCCTTGCAAAAATTCAAAAAGGAATATTTTTCTAACTTGCTAAAAAGAACTGACGGCGCCATAATTGATGCCGCCCAAATCGCAGGAATCTCCAGGCAAGCATTGCACAATATTTTGAAAGAATTAAATATGACTAAAGATTGATCATTTGACTCTATCTTTTTCATTTTTCTGTGTTACCTCTTATCTTTTTAACCTTTGTTTCTATTCACCTATTTTCCTTTTTGCGGTTCATAATATTTTCCATAGATAACCTTATAGGTCCTCCGGATGACCCTAAAGAGTGGTAGCGAGAACTTAAAAGGGTGATACGAAGGACATAAAATGTGCAATCGAGCACTAATCAAGTCCTCCGGATGACCCTAAAGAGTGGTAGCGAGAGCTTAAAAGGGTGATACGAAGGACACAAAATGTGCAATCGAGCACTAATCATGTTCTCCGGATGACCTCAAAGGTGGTAACGAGGACTTAGTATAAGGTACAGGTAACCCTTAAGGAGGTTGAAATGACCAAATTGGTGGGTGGATGACCCTGTTGGGCAACATGTAGTCACTATCCGTTGATGATTTAATCTTTTTATCTCTTAGTCATTTACCTTTCCTTTCATGTAAAGAAAGATTTACCTCATGTAAAGAGTGCTTTACCCAACAATCTGCTCAACGCTTAAAAGAGAGCAAAATCAAACCCTTCCCGTGTGGAATATCATTTGCATTTATACAGACAAGTTGTGCTGCAAAAATTCTATTAACTAATTGCAAAGGTAAAACATTGGACAAAAAGACAGTCGACAAATTTAAGCTCTGTTTGTCATGCGGAAATTTTTGTCATATAGAAGAAGAGCAAATTCATTGTGTGGTTTGCGGCAAAAAGATGGTAGAAAAATGTCCGCACTGTAACGAACAGATAATTTATCCCACCGGGAAGTTCTGCCATAAATGCGGGTATGAATATAAAATAAAAAAAGGTGAATGATATGAATAAAAACATTTTCTTTTCGCTTTCGGTTTTATCGCTGCTTCTTATTGTCATGCTATCCGATTGTGAGCTGTCAGCTCAATCAAAAATTAATGATAGAAGGGCGGTTGAAAATTCTTTAGAAAGCCGCACTCGAGACAATCCATTTGCACGCCAAAAATTGGAATGGCTTCAGCTAAGAAACCCTGCAACCGGCAGGATACCATCAAATATTCGAGAGAAAGAATTAAGATTCGCAAAGACTCTTCCTACAAAGGAAAATTTATTAATGAAGAAAGGCAGGTCTAAGAATTCCCAATCTGTACAATCATATAATTGGACGCAACGCGGACCATATAACATCGGCGGCAGAACACGCGCTCTTGCTTTAGATGTTAATAATGATAATACAATCTTAGCCGGCGGAGTAAACGGCGGTATGTGGAAGTCTACTGATGACGGCGCTTCATGGTCGGAGAAAACTTCTCCCGGTGATCTTCAAAGCGTAACTTGCGTTGCTCAAGACACGCGCACCGGCAAAACAAATACATGGTATTATGGAACGGGTGAGTTTGATCCATTTTTATTTTTGGGCGCTGGTACAATGAACTCTGCTTCTGGAGGCTTCGGCTTCGATTCGACTTTAACATTCCTTGGGGATGGAATATTCAAATCAACTGATGATGGAAATTCATGGGCTGTGATGCCTTCAACTTTAACGCTAGCTGGAAATTCAACAGGACCCTTTTCTGTGGTTTATAACATCGTAACAAATCATGCCAATTTAAATCAAGATGAAGTTTTGGCAGCAACGATGGCAGGTATAATGCGAAGTACCAACGGCGGAGTTACATGGGATACAACTTTACCGGAATTGTTCGGCATTTATAGTAATATTGCAGTTACTTCAAAAGGCATATTTTATGCTGAGCTAAGTTACGGTGCATTTCCTTTGCTCGGAGGAATATTTCGATCCACAGACGGCGTCAATTGGACTGATATTACGCCGAATAGTTTTCCAATAAACATAACCAAGACTGCAATTGGAATTGCACCCTCAGATGAAAATGTAGTTTATTTTTTGTCAGACACCTCAAGCGGAGGAACTGATGGTCACGTTCTTTGGAAATATACTTTCTTATCCGGCGACGGCTCAGGCAGCAACGGGAATTGGGAGGATTGCTCACCAAATTTACCTTCGGAAGGTCATGAAGGATTATGGTTCGATTCCGGATGGGGTTATTCGCTTTGTATAAGTGTTAAGCCAGATGATGAAAACACTGTTTTTCTTGGGGAGATTGGCTTATTCCGTTCTACTAACGGTTTCTCTTCTTCACTAAATACAACCGCTATAGGAGATACTCAAGGTTATGCTGTACGAATGTATAAAACAATTCATACAGACAACCACATAATTATTTTTTCTAAAACCAATCCAAACATAATGTATGTCGGCAATGATGGCGGTGTTTTCAAAACTATCGATGATATGGATTCACCGCCGGAATGGACATCATTGAACAATGGTTACTATACAACACAATTCTATGCTGTTGCAATCGACCATGTGACTACCGATGACATAATAATTGCCGGCTCGCAAGACAATGGAACTGTATTCACAAATTCGAATTCTGCAACATACCAGTGGAAGGATATATCCGAGGGAGATGGATATATATGTTACATTGCCGACAATGGGAGTTCTTACTATACATCTGAACCGCAAGGATTCATTGAAAGGCTTTTGTTAGATAATGACGGTAATATTACTTCGATCGGATACATAGAACCTCTCTATTATTCCGTTCCAATCGCCGAACCATACACTATTGACCCAAACGACAATAAAGTTATGTATTGTGCAGAGGTGGGTTACCTATGGAGGAATTCCGATGTAACAGCTATACCTATGGGCAATAACGGAACAACGGATATCAACTGGACCAAGCTGGCTAATTCATCAACGAATTCTATTATCTCGACGATCGAAATTTCTAAGTCACCAGCTAATCGAGTTTATTATGGAACTATGGACGGGAAGATTTTCAGGCTCGACGATGCAAACTCCGCTTCTTCAATTCCTATAGATATTTATTCGAATAAGGGATTGCCCTCCGGAGCTTATGTTTATAGTATTGCTGTAGACCAAAACGATGGAGATAAAGCAATAGCATGTTTTTCAAATTATTGGATTAAGAGTTTATTTTATACTACCGACGCCGGCAATACATGGACTTCAATCTCCGGAAATTTAGAACAGAATCCCGACGGTTCAGGCGATGGTCCTTCAACAAGATGGGTAAAGATATTACCAATCAACGGCTCGAATATTTATTTTGTTGGAACAAGCACCGGAGTATATTCGACTACTTCATTAAATGGTGATAAAACCGTTTGGGCATTGGAAGGCGCAAACTCTATCGGCAATGCAGTAGTTGATGCGATAGATGCGAGGTCTACCGATGGATTAGTTGTAGTTGCAACACATGGAAAAGGAATTTTCAGCACACATATTAATTCAGGTTCGGTTATAGATACTAGCGGAATTTTACTTTCATACGACAATAATAATCCGCAAACTGGTGCTTATGAAACTCAGCCAAACAATAACTGGATTTTGGCAAACCGGTTAACCGCACCTAATAATGCATTTAAAATTGATAAGCTCATTTATTATGTTAATGGTGATGATTCAACGGGTACAGCGAGCTTTTACCCCGTTGTTTATTCTGGCAGCATCACTTTCTTCGGGATGCCTTCAAATTATCCTACCTTTACCGGTCAACTTTTTACTCCGGTAAAAGGATGGAACACAATTGATATATCTTCCAGCAATATTACTAATCCTAATACTTCCGGTAATGATTTCTTTTTAGGAGTTAAATATGACGGTAAAGATGAACCGCTGATCGGACTGGACACTGTTTCAAACGGTAGAGGATGGGAATATAATCCGGTTAATTCCAGTTGGACTCAATTAGATAATTATAAACCTCCTTTTCCTGCTACACTATACATCAGAGCTGTAGTAAGTGAAGTAACAGGCATAGTTGAGATAGATAATAAAGTTCCAAAGAATTTTAGTTTAGCACAAAACTATCCGAATCCGTTCAACCCAACAACAACGATTCAATATGATTTGCCAAAATCAGAGAATGTAAAGCTGAAAGTTTATGATATACTCGGCAGAGAAGTAGCCGCATTAGTAGATGCATATCAGGCAGCAGGCACATACAAAGTACAATGGAACGGAAGAAATGATAGAGGAGAAAGCTTAGCATCGGGAATTTACTTGTACACTTTTGAAGCAGGAAGTTTTAAATCGGTTAAGAAGATGATTTATCTGAAATGAATATAAAATGAAATTTTCTAAAATAGAAAGTTGATACCGGAATTAATCTAACAATTTTTTTTATAAAACCTATGATTAAACATCCCAAATATCCAGAAATATTATTTATGCTTTGTGTTTTCTTTATAGCAGGCTGCAGTCATGAAATAATAAAGCAGGATAATAAAAACATAAACTCTACGGGTAAAAGAAATGTTTGGAGAAACAACAACATAGCCCCCGGTCATTGCCGCATTGCAGGTACAATTGTATCAATTGATTCTACACTCGATAAAAGTTACGCAAAAGATCCCTGTTCACGGAAGCCCTGCAATGCCGTTGTTAGAGTTGACTCAATTTTAGGTTATGGCAGTGCTTTTCCACCATTGTTAACTGGTAAATTAATACCACTGCACTTTTATTTCACGCTATCTCCAACAACTAAAGATTTATTCCCCAACATGACTGAATTCTATCCGGGATTAACGGTTGGTTCATCCTTTATAGGAGATATCGAAATGGTTATTCGAATGAATGAAAACAATAAAACAAACAGGTATGCTATTTACGGATACCGGAAAAATTAAAAACATTTTATAGGAATAATATTATGAAATACTTTTTAAAAAACTCTTTGCTTGTAACTGCGGCAGTGTTTTTCTTTTCTATTCCTTCAATATCCAGTGCACAAAGTTTTTCTAATTCTGCTGGAATTAGAAAAGAAGGTGAAGGGAATGAGAATATTAAAGACAGGTTAAAATACGAATTCATGATGCTTCGCGATCCGGTAACAAATAAAATACCCGGTAACATCAGAAAGCTTGAATTAGAATATGCAAAGACGCTTCCTACTGTCGAAGAGGTTCCAATGGAAAAAGGAATGGAAAAAGTGCAAAGCTCAACATGGACGTCGCTTGGACCTTCCAATGTAGGCGGCAGAACGAGAGCGCTTGCAGTAGATGTTTCTAATGAAAATGTAATTCTTGCAGGCGGCGTTTCCGGCGGTATGTGGCGTTCTTCTGATGGCGGACAAAGCTGGAATAAAACTACAGGTTCCGACCAAATGCAAAATGTTTCTTGTATTACACAGGATACCAGACAGGGACATACAAATATTTTTTATTACGGCACCGGTGAATTATATTTTAACACTAGTATTTTAGTTAAAGCACCTTATAGGGGAAATGGAATATATAAATCAACAGATGACGGAATGAGTTGGTTCCCTTTGCCATCTACACAAGTTAATTCTCCTCAATCATTTATGTTCAATTTCCAGTATGTTTGGAGAGTTGCTACCGATCCTTCAAATTCCATACAAGATGTTTTGTACGCAGCAACTTTTGGAGGTATTTATAAATCAACCAATGGCGGTGCGACTTGGAATTTAGTTTTAGGAGATAGTTCAAAGGGTTGTTCATTCACAGACATAAAAGTAACATCAACAGGAGTTGTTTACGCAACTTTAAGCAATGATGCAGGTACTCATGCAGGAATATGGAAATCTACAACCGGAGACAAGGGCAGCTTTGTTAACATAACACCTGCCGCCTGGCCCATAGTTTATAATAGGATTGTTCTTGATGCCGCGGCTTCGGATGAAAACCAGGTTTACTTTCTAGCGGAAACACCTGGTGCCGGAAAAGTACTGCCATCCGAAGATGGGGGAACTGATGGTTATAGCTTATGGAAATATACTGATGGAACGAAATCTCCATGGGAAGATAGGTCATCATATATTCCAGCTTTAGGAGGTCTAGATGGAAATTTTGATTCTCAATATTCTGCAGATCTTCTTATCAAGGTAAAACCTGATGATCCTAATTTTGTAATTATAGGCGGAACTAATCTTTATCGATCGACGGATGGCTTTGCAACACCAATAAATATTTCAAATTGGATAGGAGGATATGCAACAACCAATGATAACTATGATTATTCCAATCAACATCCGGACGAACATGCACTTGTATTTCTACCTTCTAATCCGAAGGTTGTATATTCAGGGAATGATGGAGGAATAAGCAAAACCAATGATGTAACTTCTTCGCAGGTAACATGGATAAGCTTGAATAATGGTTATATCACTTCGCAGTTTTACAGCGTTGCAATGGATCAATCAGCAAATGGAGATAATGTAGTAATTGGCGGTATGCAGGATAATGGCAATTATTATTTTAATTCCACAAATCCTTCATCTAAATGGAATGTATTACCAGAAGGTGGTGATGGAACTATTACAGCAATTGCCAACAATAAAACATTTTATTATATCGGCGAACAAAACGGTTATGTACAAAGGCTTACTTTAGACGATCAGGGTAATGCTTTGGATAGTGCAGAGATTGAACCCAAAGGGGGGACTAACTTTTTATTCGTAACACCTTATCTACTTGATCCCAACATCAGTAACATAATGTATTTAGCTGCAGGCGACAGTGTGTGGAGAAATAGTGATTTAAGTAAAATACCGGACACTACATATTATGCAACAGACGTTAACTGGACGGTAATGAATAATACCGCCAAGGGCGATGTAATTACAGCTATCGGAATATCTAAAACACCAGCTAATATTTTATACTATGGAACAGAAAGCGGCGGCGTTTATAAAGTTAATAATTCTAATACCGGCGATCCTATTCCAATAGATATCTGGTCCGGGAAGGGACTTTCCGATGGAGCTTATGTAACATGCATTGCAGTTGACCAGGATAACGCCAATAACGTGATGCTTGTTTATTCGAACTACAATGTAATAAGTCTCTATTATTCTTCAGATGGAGGCAATAGCTGGCAGGATGTTGCAGGCAATCTTGAACAAAATCCGGACGGCTCTGGCGATGGTCCTTCCTGCAGGTGGGCAACCATTTTGAACGTCGGTGGGGCGACTTATTATTTTGTTGCTACAAGCACCGGAGTTTACTCTACTACGCAGTTGAACGGGACATCGACTGTCTGGGCACAGGAAGGCGCCAATACAATTGGTAATGTAGTTAGCGATATGGTTATCTCCCGTGAGACTGACGGCAAACTTGTGGTTGCAACGCATGGTAACGGCGTATACTATACAAAAGTAAGTGCAAGTACACCGGTTGATTCTAGTAATATTCTTCTTTCGTTTGATAATAATATGACTCCGACAAAGGGAATATTTTCAGTGAAGCCGAATCTTAATAAAATAATAGCAAACAGGCTGACAGCTCCGTCAATTACTTTTAAAATTACAAAGCTCATGTATTATATAACCGCGGATCATTCGGGAGGTGCTGGCAGCTTTTCTCCTTATGAAGATGCATGTGCTAATTATTCGAATGGCGTACTTGGACCGGCTACTTACGGTGTTCTATTTGATAATATCACTCCTTCAAATATACCCGGTTGGGATACAGTCAATGTTTCTATTTCGGTTAATCCAACAACACCAAATTCTAAAGAATTCTTTGTAGGAGTTATATACGACGGCACCCATGAGCCTGTAATCGGATATGACAGCACTTCATCAAATGGAAGAGGATGGTATAATGATGGAAACATTTATCACTGGACCCAATTAGATAGTCTTACTCCCGTACCATGGCATGTTACGCTTTATATCAGGGCAGAGATAAGCACGGTTACGGGCATAGTTGATATAGGTACGGAAGTACCGAAGAATTTTAATTTATCTCAGAATTATCCTAATCCTTTCAATCCTACGACAACAATTGAATATGATTTACCAAAAGGAGAAAACGTAAAGCTAAAAGTTTACGATATACTCGGCAGAGAAGTAGCTGAACTGGTAGATGCATATCAGGCAGCAGGCACATACAAAGTTCAGTGGAATGGTAGGAACAACAGCGGTACAAACTTAGCTTCCGGAATTTATTTATACACATTTGAAGCAGGAAGTTATAAGTCGGTTAAGAAAATGATTTACTTGAAATAACGCTACGGATTTTATTATTATCTTGGAAAAATGTTAAGCGGCTAATTGTCGCATAAGTATTTTTGAAGTTATTGCTATTCCAGGTCTATAACTTTGTAAACCGGTCTATGACGAACTTTAAATTTGCAATGAAGCAAAGCTGATTAGCTTTTTCATGTAGTTCATTCGGCTTTTCAATCATAGATTGATCGGAAATTGTTACTACAGGATGAAGAGTAAAGGTTGTGAAATGTCCGCTGCCGTTAGAAGATTCCTCCATTATTGTTATGTTAAAAATGATAATAAAAATAATTTATTTTTAGATATAAAAAACTGACTTAACAGATGAGAGGGCGGTCTTAAACTGGATAAGAAAGAATCTATACCGTGTTCAAGGGATAACTCCTCTTTTGTCTTGGGTTTCTTAAAAACTGAACAGTACTTAGGGAATAAATAATAACCCGCATAATGACGAGAGAAGATTCTAAAGAAGAGATACTGTAATTTATTAAAGAACAAATTTTATATATACAAATGCAAACACAATAATTCATCTAATTGATTTACATTATCCCTGAAAAATTTTATTGCTTCCTTTTGAAAAATAATTTTATTCAACCGCTCATAATATTTCATGCAATATCTTTATCAATTAGCGTATATTATTAGTCAAGAAAATTTTTTTCATCAAATATTATAGAACTAAATAGAACTAATTAGTTATGAGCGTTGATATTAAGAAAGTAGCAGAGAAAGCAGGCGTATCAATTGCAACTGTCTCAAGAGTCTTCAGCAACAGCGATTTAGTTAGGCAGCCGACAAAAGATAAAGTACTAAAAGTTTCTAAAGAATTAAATTATATCCCAAATCCGATTGCAAGAAGTCTCTCCAGGCAATTAACCGACACAATCGGAGTTGTTTTGCCTGATCTAGTTGGTGAGTTTTTTATGGACATTATTCATGGCATTGATGAAGAAGCATATAAACAAAATTGGTTTGTGCTTGTATCAAGTTCACACAGCAAAAGAAATATTTTGGAAACATTGATCGAATTTATGGGAAGCGGAAGAGTTGATGGAGTAATATTGATGGTGCCTCAGATAGACGAAAGAATTCATGAGATTATCAGAAGAAGCAAACGTCCGATTGTGCTGATCAATGCCGGCGGCGATACAAACAGTAGTGCCAATTTTAAGATTGACAACTTTCAAGGCGCATATAACATAGTTGAACATCTTATAAAAAAACATAATTATAAAAAGGTAGGACTGGTAGAAGGCCCGAAAGATAATTATGATGCGATCGATAGATCGAATGGATATTTAAAAGCTCTTCAAAAATATGGATTAAATAAGAATGGGTCGATGATTACTACAGGAGATTTTTCTGTAGAAAGTGGATATCACGGATTCAAGAAATTGATCAGTAATAAGGTAAAGCCGGATGCAGTATTCATGGCAAACGATATGATGGCTGTAGGAGCTTATCAGGCTGCTAAGGAAATGGATATAAGAATTCCTGAAAACATAGCAGTAGTTGGATTTGATGATATTTATCTTAGTCAGTTTCTTCATCCCAGGTTGACAACTGTTCATGTGCCAATAGTGGAGTTGGGCAGTAAATCAGTTATTCATTTACTTGAGATGGTAAGTAATAAAAAGAAAAAAAATAAACCATTTACTGAAATACTTCCAACCTCACTGGTTATCGGCAGGTCATGCGGATGTAAATAAGAACGACTTAAAACTGAAACATATATTATATTGGTACTAAGAAAGTTCACTCTTCATTTTCTCCAATTCATCCCACCTGTCGTAAAGTTTTTTTACTTTCTCTTTTGCTTCTTCAAGTTGGCGATTTAGTTCATTAGTTTGAAATGCATATTTTTCATAGAAATCCGGAGAGGTAAATATTTTTTCTATTCTTTCCACTTCCGATTCAGCTGAAATTATTTTCTCTTCTATCTGTCTAAGTTCTAGAGCATCCTTATAACTAAGTTTTTTTGTTTTCAGTTTAACTCGCGTGTCTTCTTTCTTTTCTTTCGGTTTTATAATTTCTTCAGAAATCCTAAGCTTTCTTTTTTCAATATAATAGTCATAATCACCTTCGCTAAAATAAACCTCGCCCTTTCCTTCCAAAGCTAATATTCCGTCGCAAACTCTGTTTAAAAAATACCTGTCGTGGCTGACTACAACTACACAGCCTTCAAAGGCTATTAAAGCTTCCTCAAGAATTCTTAAAGTAGGCAGGTCAAGGTCATTTGTCGGTTCATCAAGCATAAGAAAATTTCCGCCGTTAGCTAAAATCTTTGCAAGCGTAAGTCTGCTTTTTTCCCCGCCGGAAAGTCTGCCGACCAAAGTATTAATCCTGTCGTCCGAAAAAAGAAACCGCCTTAAGTACGTCCAGATGCTTATCTGCTGCTTGCCGAATTTAACAGTTTCACTTCCTTCGCCGATTGCTTTGATAACTGTATCCTCATCATTTAAAAGCAGCCGCGCCTGATCAACATAATTGAATTCAGTTGTCTCTCCTATTTCTATTATTCCGGTAGTTGGAGTTATTTCTCCCAAAATAATTTTTAACAGAGTCGTTTTGCCTACGCCGTTTTGTCCAACTACTCCAATCTTTCTTCCTGACTCAAAGTTATAATTAAATCCATTGAATAATGTTTTATCACCAAGCTTAATTCCTACATTTTTTAGTTCAATAACTTTTTTCCCCAGTCGCTCTGCAGGCGGAATAATCAATTCAACATCAACTTCTTTTTCGCTTCCTTCTTCAGAAGCAGCGTCATAATAATTATCCAGCCTGCTTTTAGCTTTTGTTCTTCTTGCTCGCGGGCCGCGCCTAACCCACTCAAGCTCCCGTTTCAGAAATTGCTGTCTCTTACGTTCTTCAACTTCTTTAACTGCCTGCCTCTCCGTTTTGTTTATTAGATAATCTGTGTAATTACCTTGATGAGAATAGAAAGTTCCGGAAGAAAGCTCAACTATCCGGTTTGCAATTCTATCCAGAAAATATCTGTCATGTGTAACGAAGATGCAGGTTCCTTTGTACCCGGCTAAAAAATCTTCAAGCCATTCGATCGATTTGGTGTCAAGATGATTGGTCGGTTCGTCAAGCATAAGTAAATCCGGCTTTGATATTAAAGCGCGGCAAAGTGCAACACGCCTTTTCTCTCCTCCGGATAATTTTGAAATATCTCTGCTGCCTTCCGGTGCATCTAAAGACTCAATAAGAATATTAATCCGCTTTTCAAGATTCCAGGAATCCATCATCAAAATTCTTTCTTCAAGATGATGCTTCTTCGGCGAATCAAACGGCATCTGTTCATATTCTTCAATTAGATCTAATTCTCTTTGTGCGCCTGAAATAATATTTTCATAAACATTTTTAGATTCATCCAAAGTAAATTCTTGAGATAGAAACCCGGTAACAAGATTTTTCTTCCTTGCTACTTCGCCTGAGTCGGGATGTATTAAACCTGATATGATCTTTAGAAAAGTAGATTTGCCTGCACCATTTCTTCCGACCAATCCAATTCTATCTTCTTCATGAACGCTTAAAGATGCTTTATCTAAAATAACCTGTTCACCGAATCGTACTACTAATTCTAATGCGGATAATATTACCGGAGCTGCGTTGTTAGACATAAAAGGAAATTTCTCTTGCTATAAAAATTGTAAAGTGCAAAAATAGTAGAAAAAGATTAAAGACAAGAAATATGCTTCGTATCTGCCATAGTTCTTAAGTTAATTATTTTTTTATTAAACTGGTTTAGTTATAATGGAAATACTTTATACTGTTATTCCATTACTTCGACACTCCACAACTTCACTATAAATTTTCAACATGCATGTAACAGCCTTAATTCAGTATCTCTCATCTTTTCACCTTCCTCCCTTTCCATCTAAAATTCCCAAACAAACCGGATATACCAGCGATAACTATATAAGGTATCTGAAATATTTCTGCAAGAATTAAATACTTTAATAAATCTTTTCCATAAAGTAGTTCAGTTCCCTTTATTAAAATCTTATACTCAAATATTATTTTTAGCATAAAGCTTAAAAGAAAAAGAGAGAATAAGTTAATTGAAATCAACACGGCCGCTGCAGGCAATATTACTAAGTTTAAATAAAATAGAAATACAAGAATCAGCTTAACAACCAATAGCTTATCCGCATAAAACAATCCCTTGCTCGCCCACCTTTTCCTTTGATCATAAAATCTTTTAACAGATTCATTTGCATCCGTCAGAACAATAGCATCTCTATTCAAACAAAATTTAATTTTATAATCTGTTTCCTTCCAAATCTTCTGCATCAACAACTCATCGTCACCTGAAGAAAGGTTAAGATGATCATCAAATCCATTCACTTTATCGTATATTGATTTTCTATACGCGATATTTGCAGCATTGCAAATTGTTGGTCTATCATTTCCAATTAATCCTGCACCTGTAAAAACTAATCCTGCAAATTCCAATTTCTGCAGCTTGCTGAACAGACTGTCGTTTTCCATAAACTCAACCGGTCCGGATACAAATCCGGTTTCTTCATCAAAAGTTCCTACAAGCGATCTAAGCCAATTCGAATTATGTGTGCAGTCGGCATCAGTTGTTACTATTATCTCTCCTAAAGAATTTTCTATCCCGTATCTTATCGCCCTCTTCTTATGTGCATTTGATAAAAACTCATCCGGGACAGAAATTACTTTTACATTGCTAGACTTATTTGCATACAATAATTTCTCCAGCGAATCATCTTCCGACGAATCATTAACATAAATAACTTCAAATTTATCCTTAGGATAATTTTGCTTCTCAATACTTTCCAGGTTCATTAGAATATTATCTGATTCATTCCTAAAAGGAATTATAATTGAAATAAATTCACCGGGTAATTTATTGGAGGGAGAATAACTTAACTTGTTTAGTCCTTTTAATATCGCCGATAAGAAATATAAATAATACAAAAGCAGAAAAATAGGAATTAGGATTAAGTAAATATTAAGCATTGTTCTTTTTAAAAAGTAAAAGCAAACCGATTACTGAAGGCAGCATAATATTTATAATAAGTAAAAATATAGATGCACTAAATGCAGCCGAGCTAAGCTCTCCCATTCTTGTAAGGAAAAAAATAGAAGCACCTTCCCGGATGCCGATTTCTGCAAATGATATAGAAGGAATAACAGTCTTAGCAAACATTACAAGATTACCGGCCCATAAATAATGTAAAAGCCTATAATGATTTGAAAACCCCGCAACTAATAATGCGAATTGAAAAGTGTAACACGAATATAAAAGCAAAGATAATATAATCATCTTTGCTGAGTATTGCCGGTCAAGTTCAGTAATAATCTTTAATCTTTCAAAAAAAGGTCCTAATCTCTTGGATGATTTGAAGAAATCAAATGATAAATAATTCCAAAACTTTTTGCTTAGTAATAGCATTACTAGTAAATAGAACAAAACAAATATTACAGCAAATAAACCCAACGAGATATAAAAAGTTACATGATAATAAATCTTAATAAAAAAGATGCTTGCAATAGAGCCAACAAAAGTAAGAATTATTAAAAGGAATAATTTATCTATCAAAGTAGCAACTGAAACTTGTATAAAAGATTTATCTTTATACTCGATTGCCCTTCCAAAATATTCTCCTGCCCTGATTGGTGTAAACGAACCTCCGGCTATTCCAAAAAACAAAGAGTATAAAGCTTTCTTTTTGTCGTGTTCGCCAAGAATATTTACACATGTAAGATGCCACTTCTTATATTGAATAAACAAATTCAATACCACCAAAGAAAAAGCAGCTGCCAGAAAAAATATGTTAGCATTTCTTATCGAAGATATTATTTCGGTTGGATCTATTTTAGAAATGATGAACCATAACAATCCGAAGCCGATAAATAATTTTATCGAAACAACAAAATACTTCTTATTTACAGAAAGCTTAGAAAGCTTTGTCTTTAATGAACTAACTTCCATTATTCATTTTGGGTTTCAAAAACATTAAACAGAAAATTAAATTAGTCATGCCTTACAATTAAATAAAATCAAACATAAAGCCTAAACCAAACCTTGACACTCTTTGATTAAAATATTGGTTGAACACATCTCCTCCGTTATAATAAGATGCATATAAAACTACACCTTTACCTTGCCAGCTTCCAAACTTTATTCCTAATATATAATTCTGGTTAATTATGTATTCGGGAATTCCTCTTAAATCAAAATTAACTGCAAGGAATAAACTTTCATCCTTGTCGAAAACTTTACCTAATAAATTTGGTAACGAATATTCAAATCCTGCTTTATATAAAAATCTATTTAATTGTCGGTCTCCAGTTTTCTTTCCAGTCGAAACAGAAAGTCCGCCGTAATATCTTAAGTAGCTCCACGAATAATTATCCTCTTTAGCAAATAGCAATTCACCATAATTATTTCCATAAGCCATAGGACTTTCATTTCCAATCCACTGCTCAGTAGAATTATCCCAATGTCCGTCAACCAAATGCGCACTGCTGTGTATATATCTGAATCTTGTAACAAATCTCCCGCCTTCAAGCTGCTTCGAGTAAACAACATTGCCGCCGAAGAATCCGTCGACAGCATCAATCTGCAGCCGGTATGCTAGATAAGAAGTAACATAAGCATACGCCATGAATTCAGCACCTACAGTTATTCTGCTTTTGGACGATGGAAAATTAAATCCCATTACATCAACAGAATTTCCTATATCAACTTTAAGATTTGAGTTTGCAGTATAATAAAGAAGTCCCATTCTCGGTTCATCTATTCCCGCTTTTAATGGAAGAAAGTTTAATCCTTTTGGAAGGAAATCAAACTCAAACTTCCCTTTGACCTGAGGCTTAGCTGTTTGAACAGCTAACAGCAACACTAATAAACTAAAAAGAAAATTTCGTGACATTCAATTCCGGTATTTTATTAATTGAATATCCAAACCTAAGGTTTATTGGAATAAATTTCTCATAAAAGAAATATTTCTTTCTGCAAAAGAAACTCGTATAAGAATATTTAAAAAGAAAATCCGGTAAAAAATATGTGATGAATACAACCTAATAACTGTTATTCTACAATACTTATCATACTGAACTTATTGTTAACAAAAATTCTTTTTGTTACTTTTGTTCATTAAAATCCCAACAACTGGAGTGGCAATGTATATCAGTTTCAGTGATATCCCCGGAAATCATAATTTATTTCTTGATTACTTATATGAATTTGAAAATGTAAAAGATTTTTATAAAACAAACTTCCGCGATAAGGAAGAATATCTTAAAGTATTTAAAAAAGTTTCGGATTCACATGATCATTCCCGCGAAACTTTATCGCTTGCTTTGAAGGATCAATACATTGGATTTAATCCATCCGCAAAGACACAAAAGAACATTTCTTCTTTAAACGAGAAGAAAACTTTAGCAGTAGTGACTGGCCAGCAGCTAGGAATTCTTGGAGGACCGCTATATACTTTTTATAAAATAATTACAGCAATCAAATTAGCTGCTTTTCTTTCAGAGAGATACGATGAATATTATTTTTTGCCTATCTTTTGGCTTGAAGGCGATGACCATGACTTTAATGAAGTAAGAGGAATTAACTTAATCAATGATGTAAACGGAATTAACAAAATTTCCTATGATGAAGAATTAATTGATGAAGATAATAAAGGTAGCGTCGGCAATTTAAAGTTCAAAGAATCATTGGAAGCATTTTATACTGAACTAGAAAAGAATTTACGGAATACAGAATTCACATCACCATTATTAGAGAAGATAAAATCATTTTATAAAACCGGCGTTACATTTAAAGCTGCGTTCAAAGAATTAATCTTCTGGCTGTTCGATCAATATGGACTTGTAATTTTCGATCCGCAAGACGCTAAGATGAAAGAATTACTTAAACCAATTTTCAAGAAAGAAATAATTGATTTTAGAACTCATACGGAAAAACTTGTTTCTACCAGTGCAAAGCTTGAAGAAGTTTATCATGCTCAAGTAAAAGTTAGACCGATCAACTTATTTTACAGCAATGAAGAAGGCAGATATTTAATTGAACCTGTCGATAATGAATTTCGCTTGAAGAGAAAAAGAAGAAAGTTCACTCTCGAAGAATTACTTTCTCTGATTGAATCTGAACCCGCAAGCTTCAGTCCAAATGTCTTGCTTCGCCCGATATGCCAAGACTATATTTTACCAACATCATTTTATGTCGGCGGTCCAAGTGAAATCTCTTACTTCGCACAAGTTATGCCGCTTTATGATTTCTATAAAATTGAATCTCCCATATTATATCCACGATCGTCGGCAACAATAATTGAAAAGAATATTGCATCGGTAATTGAGAAGTTTGATATCAATCTAAATGAAATGTTCCACGATCCTGAAAAGTTAAAGCAGAAGATTATGGATTCAATTTCCAAAACTTCAGTCGATGAAATCTTTAGTAATGCTTCTAATCAAATTGAAGTTGTTTTAGATCAGTTAAAAGAAAAACTATTTGAGTTTGATAAGACAATGAGTGATGCAGGTTCAAAGTACAAGCAGAAAATATTCCACGATCTTGATGTTCTTAAAGAGAAAACAATTGAAGCACAAAAAAGAAAGTATGAAACTACTTTGAGGCAGATTGATAAAGTAGCAAATGTTATTTTACCAAATTCAGTTTTACAGGAAAGAGAAATAAACTTTATCTACTTTGCAAATAAGTATGGAATAGATAATGTAAAAAATATATTTGATGAATTGGCAATCAATAAGTTCGAACATCAGATAATCAACTTGATATAATTTCTAACGTATTGACTGTTCCGTTTCTGAATCAAAGAAGTGAAGTTTGTCTATATCAAAAATTAGATTCTTAGATTGACCGGCAACAGGCATTTCGCGCACCGGAATTCTTGCTACAAACTGAGTACCGTCAACTATAAAATATAGAAATATTTCGTTCCCCATCGGCTCGACAACATCAAGCTGAACATTTAGATTAACAAAACTTTGTAATGCTACATTCGAAGCTGAATCATAAATATCTTCGGGTCGGATTCCCAGCCAAACATTTTTATTATGAAATGATTTCAATTTATCTTCATACTTGCCTTTAAGGTTAAAAGACAATCCGCCGCCATTACTTTTAAATGAAATACCATTATCCGAAATTATTTTCCCTTCAATAAAATTCATGGAAGGGCTGCCGATAAAACCAGCCACAAATTTATTTGCCGGATTATTGTAAAGATTCAACGGCGTATCTACTTGATGAACATCCCCGTCTTTCATAATTACAATCTTATCACCCATAGTCATGGCTTCTGTTTGATCATGAGTAACATAAATCATAGTTGCATTTAATCTATGATGCAGCTTAGATATTTGTGTTCTCATCTGAACCCTAAGCTTTGCATCCAGGTTGCTGAGCGGTTCATCAAACAAAAATACTTTTGGCTTTCGAACTATTGCACGACCGACAGCAACTCGCTGGCGCTGTCCGCCGGATAATGCTTTTGGTTTTCTATCAAGATATTCTTCAAGCTCCAAAATTTTTGCGGCTTCCATTACACGATTTTTAATTTCTGTTTTATTAAACTTTCTTAGTTTCAATCCGAAAGCCATATTTTCATAAACAGTCATGTGCGGATAGAGAGCATAATTTTGGAATACCATCGCAATGTCTCTATCTTTTGGCGAAACATCATTTACCTGCTTCCCGTCAATAAATAATTCACCTTGAGTAATTTCTTCCAAGCCTGCAATCATTCTTAGCGTTGTAGATTTGCCGCAACCGGAAGGTCCTACAAGCACAACAAACTCTTTGTCATTTACATTTATGTTTACACTTTTTACTGCAATGTTCCCGCCTTCGTAAACTTTGGAAATATTTTTTAAGATTACTTCAGCCATGTTTTACCTTACAATTTTATTTATTTGATTTAAAAAACTTGGATTAGAAATACTCACACATTTAAAGTTATTAACTTTTCCCCCACCTTGCAAATGAAGAGATAGAATACCAAAAGCCATTGCAATTCTATGGTCACCAAAACTTTCAAATACTGGTGAATTATTTTTAATTTCACCTCCGAAAGAAAATCCATCTTCATATTCTTCAACTGTCAATCCAAGTAATTTTAGGTTATGGCAAATAGCTTTAATTCGATCTGTCTCTTTACCTCTTAATTCACCGGCATTATTAATTGTAAAAGAACCTTCGGCAAAAATTCCGGCAATAGAAAGTATAGGAATTTCATCAATTATATTTGGAATAATTTCTTCCGTGATATTAATATTCTTAAGCTTGCTGCTATAAATAATTAAATCGCCTAAAGGTTCACCGGCAATCGTTCTCTCGTTTTTAGTTTCAATCTTTGCACCCATTTTTTTCAAGATATAAATTATTCCAGTTCTGGTTTCATTCAAAGAAACATTTTTGATTTTCAATGAAGAATTTTTGCTCAGCAAAGTCAGAATAATAAAAAAAGCTGCTGTTGAAATATCGGAAGGGACAAAATATCCCTTTGGTTCAGGATAATTTTCTTTTGATGAATAAATTATTCTGCGTTCAGGTGTTTGTTCAACTTTTAATCCAAGCATACGTTCGGTATGATCGCGTGAAGGAATTCTTTCAATTACAGTTGTATGTTCATCACAATGAAGTCCGGCAAGAAGAACTGCGCTTTTCACTTGAGCGCTTGCAATCGGCAATTCATAATTTATCGGTGTTAACTTCTCTGCCGGATGAATAGTCATTGGCAAAGTGAAATTTTCTGTAGAAGAAATTTTCCCGCCCATTAAAGTTAAAGGTGATATTATTCTTTTCATGGGGCGTTTGGAAAGATATTCATCGCCAATTATAGTCGATTCAAAATTCTGTGCTGCTAAAATTCCGCTGATCAATCTTGTTGTTGTTCCGGAATTGCCAGCATCCAAAGGTTTGGACGGTTCCTTAAATCCCTTAAAACCTTTACCGGTAATTTCCACAAAATTTTCTTTAGTATTTATTTCTACTCCAAGTTCCTTAAAACAATTTTGCGTTGACTTAACATCTTCACCGTTTGAAAGATTATAAATTCTAGACGTTCCTTTAGCCATAGAAGCAAACATAACAGCTCGGTGTGAAATTGATTTATCTCCCGGCAAATCAAGCTCACCCTCAACTCTTGAAATCTTATTAAATTCTTGAATCATGAACGATAAAACCTTTTACTTTTTACACCACAAATTTATTAATTCTTCCAACTCTTCTTTTGAATATTCACTTTTATTATACATCCCTTTGTCACGTCTCTGACGCAATGCTTCGTACAAAATTACGGCTGCTGCAACTGAAACATTTAAACTTTGAACCATACCAAGCATAGGAATGAAAAATTTTTTATCAGCAAGATTTGCTGCATCCTCAGAAATTCCTCTATGCTCATTTCCTAAAACTATTGCAACTTTTTTAGTTAAGTCAAGCTCATAAAAAGAAACTGCATTTTCGTCAAGAGTAGAAGCATAGATTGAAAAACCTTCAGCCTTCAAATCGTCATAACAAGTTTTAACATCTTTATATTTATCTTTTTCAACCCACTTGAATGCTGATGCAGAAGATTTTCTTCCAATCTTTGGAAATTTTTCGATATAGTAAAGTAGTGATACTTTTTGAACACCAACTGCGTCGCAGGTTCTAAAGATTGCACTTACATTATGAGGATCATGAATATTTTCTAAAACCACTCTCAATGATTTTTGGCGGGAACTTACAACTGAAATAATTTTCTGTGTTCTTTTTTCTGACTTATAGGATTCCACTAAGCATTCTTATCAAAAATAAGTTTGTAAATAATTTTTGTCCTGCTTCCCCTTGCTTTATCTACTTTGAATTTTTTAACATCAGTTTTGAGATAATATGCCGCAAGATCTAAAATCTTATTCATGACCATATCTTCATCATGAGCCCAGCATTCACAGCCTTTCAAGCTTGGTATTTCTGCCGTGCAGCCGTCATCTGATTTATTTACTACTAAATCTAAAATCATTTTTAATATTCAGTGAATTTTTATTCGGAGGAATAAAAAGTTGGAATAATGGAATAATGTATGAATAAATAGTTTTTGAGTTCTATGTTTTACATTACTCCAGTATTCCAATTCTCCATTTCTCCGTAATCAATATTTACTTTCGCTTTTACCACCAAGCAAAATCTTCACACTTGCGCTTGCGCCAATACGATCAGCTCCGCTTGCAATCATTGTATCCGCATCTTCTCTTGACCTAATTCCACCCGATGCTTTTACACCAACCGAACTTCCGACAACATATTTCATTAATGCTACATCACCGGCAGTTGCGCCGCCTTTGCTAAATCCTGTTGATGTTTTAACAAAATCGGCTCCGGCATTTTTACAAATAATACAAGCTTTTACTTTTTCTTCATCAGTCAGCAAAGCCGTTTCCAAAATTACTTTGCAAACAGCGCCGCTTCTTTTCGCCGCAAGTACAACTTGATTAACATCGTTAAATACATAGTCATAATTTCCGCTTTTAAGTAAACCAATATTTATAACCATATCGATTTCTTGCGCGCCATTTTTAATCGCTTGCTCAGCTTCAAATCTTTTTGTCTCAGTAGTTGTAGCACCTAATGGAAATCCAATAACGGTACAAACTTTTACATCCGTTCCTTTAAGTAATTCACTGCAAAGTGCAACATGACAAGAATTCACACATACAGAGGCAAAATCATATTTTTTTGCTTCTTCGCATAAGGCAGCTACTTCTTCTGGAGTTGCTTCAGGTTTTAATATTGTGTGATCAATCTTTCTCGCTAATCCCTTGTCTAATGCTTCGCCTATTCCCGGACCGGCTGCAATTCTTGAAGCTCCAATTCCTACAATGTTGTTTACAGCTTTCTGTTGAGTAACAACATTGGTTTCCCAGCCTTTGCACGATTCATCCTTGCAATAGAAATCGTGCAATGTTTTTTCAAGAAATTCTTGTGAGACTTTTTTGTTTGTTGTTTGTTCCATATTAATCCCCGTACATTAAATAAGCTTTAAAAGTATTTTTTAAGAGCATTGCAATAGTCATTAGACCGACGCCTCCTGGCACAGGAGTAATAAAAGAAGTTTTGGGCGCTACATTTTCAAAATCAACATCACCGACAACTCTATATCCTTTCGGTCTAGTTGAATCTTCAACACGATTAATCCCGACATCAATTACAACCGCACCTTCCTTAATCATATCAGCTTTTACAAAATTCGCATGACCAATTGCGGCAATCAATATATCAGCTTGTCTGGTATATTGTGATAAATCTTTTGTGGCTGAATGACAAACCGTTACGATTGAATTTGCGCCTTCTTTTTTCTGAAGCATAATATTTGCAATTGGCTTACCTACAATATTGCTTCTTCCTAAAACCACAACATGTTTGCCTTTTGTTTCAATGCCATATCTAATTAGCAATTCTTGAATTCCCGCCGGTGTGCAAGGTGCAAAAGTATCTTTTCCAATCACTAAATTTCCAACACTTATTGGATGAAAACCATCAACATCTTTTTTAGGAGAAATTGCTTCGATAATTTTATCTTCATTGATATGTTTTGGTAGCGGCAGCTGGACTAAAATTCCGTGGTAATTTTTATCATTATTATATTGATCAACAAGTTCGAGAAGTTCTTTTTCAGAAATATCTTCGCTTCTCTTTTCGGCTTTTGTTCTCATGCCTATTTCTTCGCACGATTTGCCTTTGTTCCTAACATAAATTTCCGAAGCAGGATTATCACCGACAAGAATTGTTACAAGTCCGGGAACATTTTTCCCTTTCTTAACCAATTCCGAAATTTCTTTTTTAAGTTCTTCCCGGATTTCTGCGGCGATAAGTTTTCCATCAATTAGTTTCATTTTATTTTTCTTCACTCAAAAATAAATCGTTCGTTAACTACTTTTAAAGTTCTTTTTGAATCTGATTCACTTTCTTCTTTTTCTTGTAATGACAAATTATAATTATCAAACAAATATTCTTTCAATTTCGGATCATTCAAAATTTCTTTTTCAAATGGATTTGAATTCTGCCATCCCTTCATTCCGGTCTTTCTATAATTTTCCAATCTCCTCAAAGTAATTTCACAGAATACAGGATCAGAATCTGTTGTAAAACATTTTCTTCCGGCTAATTCTGCTGCCATTAAAGTTGTTCCTGAATGCGAAAAGAAATCCACAACAGCTTCACCTCGTTTGCTGCTTGATAGAATAATTCTTTCAATTGCTTTTAGTGGCTTTTGCGCATAGCATCCGTTTACATTTTCTTCCATCCTGTAAAAAACTTGCTGAACATCTACCCAAACATTTCCTGCTCTAATAAATTCTGATTTGCTGCGCTCAAAATTTTCTGTTTCTTTTCCGTTTATAGTTTTATAATAACCTTTAAGAATTTTTGGAATGTCGGTATACTCGGCTTCAATATTAAATTCCGGATTGCCTTTAGTATAATATAAAAGCTCTTGTCTAACAGCCATCCAATTCTTTTGCGTGCCGTAACCTCGTTGATTGCGCATTGTAATGAAGCTGCGTGAATCAAATCCGGAATTGCGCATCATAATAATAAAATCTGCGAGCGGCTGAAAATGATTATTCTGGTCTGCACCAAGCCAAATATAAAGTGACGAATTATCAGATAAGGTATCAAATGAATTTTTTATCCAAAGCTTGCACCATTCAATAAAATTATTCAAATCTCTTTCTTCAAAAGCAACAAAATTATACGGCGGATCATGGATTGCTAGAACAGGTTTTTCATTCGCAGTTAATTTCTTTATTGAATCGGAATCTTCAACTGTTATACATCCGATTTTATGGATTCCGTTTGGATCGTTCCAAATTTCACCTTCTTTAAATCTGCAATATGGTAAAAGAAGTTCTCTTAATTTTTCATCACCATCAATTCTTGGTAAGGGAAAATTTTTCATAACCTTATTCAACTTTTTTTATAAATTCCGGGAATATAATTCTTTCCAATTCAACCGTCTTACCTGAATCAGTATCAATCTTAAAAAATATTCCACACAAATGGACATCTTTTTCGGCAGTTTCATATTTCTGTGGAGTCTGAAAAATAAATCTGTTTACAGCAGCTTGAGTTTTCATTCCGATCACTGATTCATAAGGACCAGTCATGCCGACATCAGTAATATATCCAGTACCGTTCGGAAAAATTCTCTCATCAGAAGTTTGAACATGAGTATGAGTACCGACCAAAGCGCTTACTTTACCATCAAGATAATTTATCATTGCAATTTTTTCAGCAGTCGCTTCTGCATGAAAATCAACAAAGATCATATTTGTTTCATTCTTCAATTTTGTCAAAACCCAATCTGATGCCCTAAATGGACAATCAATTGACGCCATAAAAGTTCTGCCTTGAAGATTAATTACTGCAACTTTTCCTTTTTTTGTTTCGGCAACATAATAACCATTTCCATAAGTGCCTTTAGGATAATTTAATGGTCGAAGTGAACGAGGTTCATTTCTAAGATATTCCTGAGATTGATGTTTATCCCATGTATGATTTCCGCCGGTAATAACGTGAACACCGAGATCAAGTAAAATTTTTCCTTCTTTTTCTGTGCAGCCTTTTCCATCAGATGAATTTTCTCCGTTAGCAATAACAAGATCAGCTTTATATTTTTGAATTAAACTTGGCAGCCATGTTTGAACCAAATCCAGACCGGGTTTTCCTATAATATCACCAATAAAAAGTAAATTTAATAACGCCATATTGCTCCTAAATTAGGCGTTTAATATATTGAAAATTGAAGTAATTAAAAAACTAACACGACCACAAACACAGTACGGCTGCATGAGCTGCATGATCCTTCACTTAATCTTGAACTTAAACTTTCCTCATCCTTCCCTCTGCTTTGATTAAATTTTATTTTAGTAATAGATTTGCAGCATGATGATTAATGAAATTTCAAATCTGTCAGTTGAGGAAGCAAACTTTTGCGTTGTTGATGTTGAAACAACCGGACTCTCTCCGCGTTACAACGGGATAATTGAAATCGGTTTAGTAAAAGTTTCCGGATTAAAAATTGTGGATAGATTTCATTCGTATGTGAATCCTGGGAAAGACATTCCTTATTTTATAACACAGCTTACCGGAATTACAAATGAAGATGTTTATGACGCGCCTTTCTTTGAAGACATTGCCGATGAAGTAATTGAATTTATCGGCGAAAATATTTTAAGCGCACATAACTTTTCTTTTGATAACAGTTTTTTAAAAAAAGAATTCAGGTATTGCGGAAAGGAACCGGGAGAGAATTTAAATCTCTGTACATTAAAATTATCACGCAGACTTTTTCCCATGCTTAGAAGCAAATCGCTCGGAGTGGTTTGCAATCATTTGAACTTGAAGAACACAAAGGAACACAGCGCTCTTGGTGATGCTGAGGCTACTGCAAAGCTTTTGATTAAATTGATTAAAGAATTGAAAACTAAACATGATATTCACCAAGTCGATCAGTTGTTAAACTTTCAATTCATACCAAAAAATTTGCAGATGCAAATTCCAATAAAGAAAAAGCTTGGTGAAGATGTTTCAATTTTACCCGATGCGCCGGGAATATATTATTTTTTAAATTCAAGAAATGATGTAATATACATCGGCAAAGCAAAATCATTAAAGAACAGAGTTAAATCTTACTTTCTTCAAACGGCACCACGCAAAGCAAAAAAAATTGTTAAGCAAGCATCTAGATTAAAAATAGAAATTACAAACTCGGAATTAACTGCACTTCTTATGGAAGCAGAGTTAATCAAGCTCATAAATCCAAAACATAATGTAATGCTTAAGGAATATGGAAATAAATATTTTTTAAGAATAACTTCTTCCCATCAATTTCCAAAAGTAGAAATTTGCAACTTCTTTGATTTTGACGGCAATGATTATTTCGGACTTTTTATTTCTAAAAAGAAAGCGCTTCTTGTAGATGAAATGCTCGGTAAAACTTTCGCAATTAGAGAATGCGACGACAAAGAATTTTCAAAGGGCAAAGCTTGCTTTCTTGCTGAAATAGAACGATGCACAGCGCCTTGTATGAACAAAGAGAAATCACTTTACTTAAGTGAGCTTGATAAGGTTTATGAATTCCTTTACGGCAAAAATCAATTTGCGTTAAACAGATTGATCAACCGGATGAAGGAATATTCCGATAAACAGAAATATGAAAAAGCCGCCGAAGTAAAATCTTTAATTGATATGATTTTATCTCAAACTCACAAATCATCTTTGCTGGCTGAGCCGGTAAACTCTGCGAATGTTTTATTTGAGATTACAGAAAGTGGTAACCGGGATTACGTTTTAATGATTGCTGGAAAAATCTTTATAAAAAAATATGCAATAAATGATAAAGATTATTTTGATGAAGCATTAAGCGATTATTTTGAGAGTACAATAAATATTAATGCGCTTCCGAATGATGAAGATCTTGAAAAAATGAAAATCACTTTGAACTGGTTAATTAAGAATAGAAACAAAGTAAGGATTTTTTATCTGAAAGATTATCATTCAAAAGAAGAGTTGTATTCTAATCTCTCAAGCTTTAATGTTTTTAGCAATCCGCCGGAAGCTTCCACATTTGACGTAAAAAATTTCATCAACCAGGAAGCAACTGATATTCTTAATTAGGCTGATCGTTCTGATTTAATAATTGTTGTAAAGCAATCCATTTTTATTTAATTTTCTTTTGATAGCATAACAAAATAAATGGATAAGGATAAGCAAATACAATATTGGCTCAAGTCAGCAGGGTTGGATTGGGAAACTGCTAACGATATTTTTTCTTCCAGAAGAATTTTCATTTCTGTTTATTTATTTGCCATTTAGTAATTGAAAAAATATTAAAAGCTATTGTTGTCGACAAAACAAATAGCCATCCACCTAAGACTCATAATCTGCTAAGATTAGTAGAAATATCCGGGATAGAAATAAAGAATATTGATATAAAATTTCTAGAAGAATTAAACCAGTTTCAACTTGAAATGCGTTACCCCGACGACAAATTCACAATGTATAAAGTAGCTAATAGAGAATTCACAAAAGAGCGATTGGAAAATACTGGGAAGTTAAAAGAATGGTTGACATCAAAACTTTAGATATTTACGAATCCATTTCGGATTTTATTCGTAGAGTAAATAAAAACTATTTACTGCAGAAAGCTTTTCTCTTTGGATCTTTTGCCAAAGGAAATTTTACTGATGAAAGCGATATTGATATCGCATTAATATCAGCTAATTTTATCGGGAATCGGTTCATAGATAATGTTAATGTTGGAGTATTAACTTGGGGAATAAATACAAGAATTGAACCTGTTGCTTTTAGACCAGAAGATTTTAACGCTGATAATATGTTAGCCGCAGAAATTATTTCCAACGGTATTGAAATTCCAATAGTAGATTGACGCCACCTAAACTTCTTAGTTTCCCAATCATCTAGCAAATAAATCAATTCGATAGCCTAATTGTTTTATCAGCGTAAATCCGTGTCATCCGTGTTCAATTGCTTTTATCCCGCGAACTCTTTTAAAAACTCCAACACTTTATCGTGATTATATCCTTTGCCTTCTTCAAGCTCGCCGGTATTTTTTGATTTAATCAGCTTACCTTTTTTATCAAGGATAAAGACGTGCGGGTATCCTTCAATCTTCGGATAATTCGCTAATACATCTTCGTTCTTATTTTCCTTGCTGTAATTTACTTTTACAAAAACATAATGTTTATCTAAATAATTTTGAAGATCAGCATTCGCTGCATAAAAATCATCTAGCCGGTGACACCAAATGCACCACTCACCGCCTACATCAACATAAACTTTTTTGTTCGTTCTTTTAGCTTCAGCAACAGCACCCTTAATATCCTTTGATGCATCTCTTGCCGGATCAAACTTTGTAACGGGAATATATTTTTGTCTAACTTTAGATTTTTTTTGTGCATTAACTGTTAAAGAGAAAGCAGCAAAAGTAATCATCAAAGAAAATAATACAAGCTTCATCTTAGTTCCTTTTATTGATCAAAATTTTGCGGGCAAAATTACAAAAATTATATGAAAATTATCCCGCGGTTTTCTTATTTCTTCCAATTATGAAATATAAAACCGCACCAATAATTGGAAGAAATACGACAACCAAAATCCAAATTAATTTATTGTCACCTTTAAAATTACTTTTCAAAATATCCACTAAAGCCGCTACCCATAAAATTGTAGGTAATAAAACGAAAAGAATCAGAATAATCTCTGCAACTCCTAAATTCTCGAACATATTTCCTCCTATTAAGTATTTTTCTTAGCTGTCTCATTCCATACCTGGACAGTGTTTCTTCAATGTCGAAGTATTTATCTTTCTGGTAAACTCAGGAATAAAAACATAAAATTATTTATTAACTCACCTTACGCAAAAATTTTTATTTAAGTATTTTGAATTTTAGAATTTCATTGCAAAGCAAGCCTTCATATTTTTAAGTTCATTGAAAGCAGCACGATTAGCTGATATATATATTTTCGACCTAAGAGCACTCTGATTTACTTTTGCTTTTATACTCAAATTCTCCAACTTGAAAAAGGCATAGATTGCCGCAAATATATGATTGCTTTGTGTTCGCACTCTTTTGGTTGGAGACTTGCATAATGAAGCGTGTTGCTTTAGCGACTTATGATATTCTTCTACTTTCCATCTTCTTTGATAGATTGCAACTATGTTATCGTATGTTAATGTTAGATCGCTGCTTACCAAATAAAGAACGCCTTGACTCCCATCATCGTTTTTGAAGATTTGTCCCGATTGGTATCGGGACGGGAACCTTACTGCTTCTAAATATATATTATATGTGACACCCTCTTTTAGTTCAAGCCTGCCTGTCCGGTAGGCAGGCTCACTTACTGTAACATACTTACCATTAAGTTTATCTTTTTTGCTCAGCGCTATTTTTCTGTTTGTTTTAACAGGCATAATAAAATCTTTTCCCAGCTCTGATTTAATGTACATCATATTCTCACTGGATGCATACCAAACATCATTTAGGACATATTTAAATTCTATATTATTCTTTATACAAACTTTTAACATCTCAAGATATTGTTCGTTTTTTGTCTTCTCACTTACTGTTTTTTCTTTACCGGTTTTTTTATCTGTTACCGTTTTTGTCTTTCTGACTAAATCATATACTACCGGGACTCTTACTCCTCTACTATAGTATAGCCTGCCTGCCGGTAGGCAAGCACTGTTATTATATTTATTCCCTTTACTGATCTACCCTTACTGTGATCATAATGCCAATTTACTATTTCATTCTCATCGGTACTTGGCTTTTCCTCTAGCGAATCATCTATTATTATTACTCCTTCTTTACTTGTTATCTCTTTTACTATAGGCTTTGTCAATTCCCATAATTCTGATGATGTAAAATCCTCTGAACTTAAAAAACGTGTCACTTTATCGTGGCTTATTTCTCCTTCAACCAACATTGACAAACCAGTAGCCGTTGTGTATGAGAATGAACTGATTAAGTAATCTGTATAGGTCTCCAATAGTTGCTTATCCATTGCCAACCTCTTATTTTTTCTAACACACAAACTTAGGATATTTTTATATCCTCTGTCGAGTAGAAGACTAAATAAATAACTTTAGATTTCACCATAGTGTTGTTTCTTCATTTCTGATTCCGTACCTAATTAGGTGCATATCTTATTTATTTATTCGTCCCCCCTCACAGAACCGTGCTTGCGGATTTCCCGCACACGGCTCTTCAGTTCATACTCACTTATGCGCTGCAAGCGTGTACAGATTTACGTATATCTTC
>JAMCWE010000118.1 GCA_023475265.1 Bacteroidota bacterium | reverse complement strand
CGCCAGCTTTAATTCCTGGGTCTTCGTCCATTATAGCTTTCGTTTCATCTAAAGTAGCATTAAATATCCCTATACCGGATATATTACTTCCATCTATAATAGGACAAACAATAGGCAACAAACCATCCGCACGCAGAGAAAAATTTCTACGCCCATGTTCCCAAATTATTTTTTCTACACCATCCATTTTTATATTTGGTCCATGCTTCAAAATTACAACGGAATAATTCTTTGTCTTGGATATCATTTGACGCATGAATTCATCAGTAATTGCAGCCATGTAAATTTACTCCGATAATTTTCAATAATTATTTAAGAATAATGGAGATTTATTTGGTTCTCATTTTATTAAGCTAAAGCATCTAACGAAATTAAGTATTGATAGATTTTCTTCTTTGTCTTAAATATTCAATTATTCCAGGCAAAGTTGAAATAATTATTATGGCAAGTATTACAAAAGAAAAATTATGCTTAACAAAATCTATATTACCAAAATAAAACCCGGCATAAACAAAAGCTGCAACCCACGCAACGGCGCCGATAATATTATATAAAATAAATTTTGAATATGTCATGCTACCAATACCGGCTACAAAAGGCGCAAATGTTCTAATGATGGGAATGAATCTTGCGATAATGATGGTTTTGCCGCCGTACTTTTCATAAAATTTATGAGTTCTTTCAAGATATTCCTTTTTCAAAAACTTAACATTTTCTCGATGGAATATTTTAGGTCCGATGAAATGTCCAATCCAATAATTTGCAGTATCACCAAGAATAGCCGCTGCTGCAAGTATAAAGAATAAATAATTCTCATTAAATGAGCCTCTTGCAGCAAACGTTCCTGCTGCAAAAAGCAACGAATCACCAGGAAGAAAAGGAGTAAATACTAATCCTGTTTCAGCAAAAATAACTACAAATAAAATTATGTAAGTAAGCGTACCATATTGTGCAATTACGTCGTTCAAACGTACATCAAGATGAAGTAGAAGATCGATAATATATTTTATGAATTCCATTTATTCCTGTTGAAAGTTTATTTTCTGTTGGCATGCAAAATATTAAAATAGAAGCGTAATCAAAAACGAAAGGATAGAATTTTAATAACTGCTTAGACAAAACAAGCTATAAGCAAAAAAATTATTCTCAATTATTAAATTGCTTAACTGCTAAATTTCATTTAACAATTTAGCAGTTAAGCAATTAAACAATTCCTTTTCCATAATGCTCATTACTTTTTACTAATTGAATAAGTTAACATTTTTTCTAACTTAAGCAATTATATTTTTTCAACATAATCCAAATCAACTCCATAGGTTTCTCTTAAACTATAAAGAGAAATGAAGGCAATAATTATTGTAATTATTCCAACAATCAAAGCAGAATAAATTAATCCGAATGGCCTTCTTAAAAAATCAAAAGCAATTGTTATTGGAATAACCGAGCCTCTTATGAAATTTGGAACAGTGGTAGTGACTGTCGCCCGCAAGTTTGTTCCGAATTGTTCAGCAGCGGTTGTAATAAACACCGCCCAATAACCAATAGAAATTCCAAGTACAACACACAGAGAATAAAAATAAAATAGTGATAAACCATGAGAGAAAAGATAAACTAGGACAAAAATTGAGGTGAGAATAACAAATATTGAAACGGCTTTCTTTCTGCTTTTTAAATATTGACTTAAGAAGCCGCTGATAAAATCTCCGAATATTAATCCGATGTATGTATACATAATCGATTTACCGGCAACAATTGGTTGAGTAACTCCTAAAAATTTTCCGAACTCAGGAGAAAAAGTAATGAGTACGCCAACTACATACCAAATTGGTAAACCTATCATAATACAATTAAGATACTTTAAAAATCTCTCCTTGGAAGTAAATAATTTTAAAAATTGTCCTTTTGCTACATTCGATGTTTTAATTGATTTATACATACCGGACTCAAACAAGCTGATACGCGTAATTAAAAGAATAACACCAAGAATACCGCCGATTATATAAGCAGTTTGCCAGCTAAATTCTTCACCAACAATTGCTGCAAGTATTGCCCCCATTACTCCGATTGTTGCGACCATTGCTGTGCCGTAACCTCGGGTTTCTTTTGTCATCGTTTCACTTACTAATGTAACAGCAGCTCCAAGTTCACCGGCTAACCCAACACCGGCGATAAATCTTAAAATTGCATACATCTGAATTGAAGTAACATAGGCATTTATAAAATTTGCTGCGGAGTAAAGGAAGATAGAAGCAAACAGTACTGAAAGTCTTCCTTTTTTGTCTCCCCAAATTCCGAAAATTAATCCGCCAATAAGCATTCCTCCCATTTGCATATTAAGAATATATACGCCGGAATCAATTAATTGGCTGCCATGAATTCCAAGATAAGTTAAGCTGGGAATTCTCACTATTCCAAAAAGTATTAGATCATAAATATCAACAAAGTATCCTAATGAAGATACAAGAACAGTAATATTAAAAATATTTTTATATAGTTCTTTCTTTTGTTCATCCATCTGAATACCTTTTGGATTAGTTATAAAAAGTATTGATTTATTTAATTAAAAGATTTTAAAATAATTTTAAGATTAAACTAAAATGAATTTTTGAAAGAGGGTGTGATTATGACCGGATTAAATATTGACCTTACTTTAGAATTTTGTTTCTTCTTGCCCATGCCAAATTGATGATTTTTTTCAATGTATTTTCATAGGACATACCAGCAGCTTCAGCTGAGCGCATGAAACCAGCTGCCTCCGTTAAATCCGGATTTGGATTAACTTCAAGAACATATAATTCATTTTGCTCATTTAAACGCATATCAACTCTAGCGTAATCCCGGCAGCCCATTGCGTGGAATGCTTTGACCGCAATTTCATTTGCTTTTTTTTCTATCTTTGTATCTAATTTAGCCGGACAGCTTGGAATAGTTTTATGATAAGCTTCATGTTGAGGATCCCACTTTGCTTGATAACTTACAATATTATAAAGATGATCCGGCATTGCCGTAAAATCTATTTCACTTATTGGTAATGATTTTGGATTTTTGTCACCAAGAACAGCAACATTTAATTCTCTTCCTTCAATGTATTCTTCCACCAATGCAGGTTGAAGGAAATTATCCAACACATATTTAATTCGTGCTTTTAACTGCTTGAAGTTTTCTACTATTGAATTATTATCTATTCCAACACTTGCATCTTCAAATGCTGGTTTAACGATTAATGGATATTCTAATCCATGGTTATAACGCCCGGCTAGTTTTTTTATTAATGCAAATTTCGGAGTCTTTATTCCAAACGTATTGAGAATTCGTTTTGCAAGAACTTTGTTTTGGCAATTAGCTAGAGAAATTGGTGGAGCGCCGGTATAAGGAATTCCGAGAAGTTCTAAAAGACCAACAACATTCATTTCTAAACGGGCATTATCTTTAAATAATTCAATAAAATTAAAAATAACGTCTGGCTTATTTTTCTTAAGATCTGTTAATAAAAAATCTATATCATCTTTAATATTAATTGTATAGGCATTTATGTCATTTTCGCAAAGTCTTTCTGCTAGAAGTTCAAATTCCTCAATTGGTGTTAGGTTGTCAACTTCAAAGTAAGGAGTAAAAGAGAGTTTCTTTTTGTTAATTTCCGCAGGTTTTATATAAAAATCTGGATTAGCTTCATTATAGGTAATTGCGACTTTTAATTTCTTCTTCATAGCTTTTGTTAAAATAAAGAAAAAACTTCTTTTGGCAAAATTTTTTGATGATTAAATCAAATACATTAACTAAATTGGTAAATAAAAAATCGAAACAATATGAGCTTTTATCCTCAACCCTACAAATATCAATGCGGCCCATTCGCCTTGAAATATGCTTTAGTCATGCTTGGAAGATTTGAAAACGAACGTGAAATTGGTAAACGAGCTGGTAGTACTTGGTGGTATGGTACTGATGAAATTGGTTTAGCAAAAGCTGCAAAAAGTTTTGAATGTAAAATGAAATATTTCAGGCGTGAAACTCCTGAAGAGGCAATAAAAATTTTAAGCGAACACTTGAAACAGGGTTTACCATGCATCTTAAGTGTGGATAATTGGGAACATTGGTTTACTGTAATCAATGAACAGCAAAAAAAGTTTATCGTTGTGGATAGCGGACTAGATAAAGTAATTATTATCTTAACCGAAAATCAGCTGGCAAAAAGATGGAAATATGTTGATGACGAAACTGGATACATAAGCTATGACGGTTATGCATTAACTCCCGATGTTAAGCCAATGACAAAAGCTAAATTCTCATTAGACAAAGCTAAATTCGTAATGCAAAATCGGAATAAAGAACTTGCAGAAAAATGGGATACATACTTTAACGACTTAATTAATATTTGCCGTCCTAGGACTCCCGTTTCAAAACGAACAATTTCATTTACTGAATTCTTGCGAAGACATGAAAATCTTCTAATAAAGCAAGTAGCTAATTGGCATGGAACTCCAACTTATCATGAATTAAAAAAAATTTTAAAGAATATGCAATTCGTTGCTGAAGTGTACGACCTTGTTATTTATTTTGAAGATCAAAAGAAAGCACTGGTTGATCTAACTTCAATATTGATGATGTATGCTTGTGGTAAATATGGAATGGATCCTATTTATTAAAAATAAAATAAGGTATAATCATGGATAATGTAATTGAAAGAAATAAAAAAATCCTTTCGAGAGAAAAAACAGCATTACTTATAATTGATATTCAGGAAAGAATTTTAGCAGTAATGCAAAACCCTGAGGAAGTAATTAATAATACTCTAAAACTAATTAAGGGTTTTAAAGTTTTAAATATTCCAATTTTTTATACTGAGCAATATCCAAAAGGATTAGGTTCAACTTCACTCCATCTTATAAAAGAACTTGAAGGATTAAGCCCAATTCAAAAAATGAGCTTTAGCTGTTCCGGCGCAGGAAATTTTTTTACAAGATTAAAAGATAATAACGTTTCGCAAGTCGTAATTGCAGGAATTGAAAGCCATGTTTGCGTTCAACAAACTGCATTAGACTTATTGGCAAACGGATTTCAAGTAGATGTTGTTGCAGATGCAATTTCCTCACGAAAAGAAATTGATTACAAATTTGCTATTGACAGAATGCGAGAGAACGGAGTTGAGATTTCGACAGCAGAAGCTGTGCTATTCGAATTATTAAATTTTTGTGGAACCGAAGAATTTAAAGAGATTTCTAAAATAGTTAAATAAATTTTTATGATTTTTTAGGTTAATATTTTCAATATCTTTAACCTAATGAACAATAATAAACACATTATAAATTTAGAATATTTTTCTCTTGTACTTCAGATTCATCTCTTAGAACATTAACAAAGGTATTTTAGTAATTTTTACAATCTTTCCAAGGTAACTTTTACCGATTCATTCAAATCACACTTCATTTTTTTTAATAAACTCATATTTAATAATGGCATGACGGTTGTAATACTAATTTACTTTCTGTCTTTTTTGATAGAGATAAATTTATTTGAATGCGCTTTGATTAAGAAAATATATTACTAATTCACTTAAAGGATAGTTTATGAAAAAACTTTTCTACTTATTCGTTTTAGCCGGATTATTCTTTTTCGGCTGTTCTGATGTTGGTACAAACGTGGTTAATCAACCTGTAACCTCAAACAAAACCATTTTAAAGATGCCCGCTAAATCAGGCCTAGATTCAGAGCTTGGTCTATCAATAAGTAAAAATATTGATGGCAGTACCGGGGGTATACTGGTTTTAACAAGCGGTTTTAAAGGCGATGACGGCAGTAAAGTTGGAGTATTTGCAACATTAAAAATTCCAAGAGGTGCCTTTGATGGAAATACTTTAATCTCCATGTCTGCTGATCTTGAATATGCAGGATTAGATTTCGCTCCTCATATGGTTTTCAATAAACCGCTAAGTTTAAATTTAGCTTTTTCAGGCTTAAATTTAGAAGAATTAGGAATTAAAGACGGTAGTGTAGGATTTTATAATGTTGATAACGGAAATCTTATCCCAGTGCCGAATAGTGGTGTTTTTGTTAATTATGAAACCGGTACGATAAGAGTAGTTGGCGCTCAGATTGATCATTTTTCAAGATATGCTTTTGCTCAATAATATAAATGTTTAAAACATTTGAGCATTTATTTAATTTTGATTTTAGAACATGGTTCACCTTATTAAATCGGGTAGAACTGTGAAACAAGTTGATGGGAAAAGTAAAGCTTTTTTAACAAATGCTTTAAAAAGTTTTTTTAGCGAAAAAGATACTGAAGAATTTATAAAAAAATTTCTTTCTGTAGAAGAGCTAAAACTTAAACCTCATGCAATTAGTTCGACAAATAAAGAACAAATCAATGTAAGTATTTCTGATAAGTACAAGGTCAATATTCAAATTGACCTTTTTATTACATTTGCCGAAACCAAACTCTCCAAAAACAAATTAATAGAATTATTACTCCTTCTAGGCCAATATACAATTACCTCTGGAGAATTATATTCTGCAATTTATATCCACGAACGAATATTAAATGAAACTAAAAATGAAAGTTCACTAAGTAACTTATCGGCAAGAGCTGCTTTTGCACTTGGCGAAATTTACAGCAAACAAGCAATCTGGAAATCAAGCTTTGATTTTACAAAACAAGCATATGATTTATTTAAACAAATAAATGATCTTAAAGGCTGTGCTAATTGTGAAAATCTACTTGGAACAATCTACGGCGAACTTGGAAATTTATCTAAAGCTAAAGGACATTTTGAGAAGAGTCTTTCTTTATTAGAAAACTTTAAAGATAATGCTCTCAAGGGAAAGCTTGAAATAAATTTAGGAATCATTTACAATATTCTTGGAGATTTTGAAAATGCAATTTCCTATTACCGCCGAGCTTTGGTGAATTTTGAAAAGATAAAAGATCTAAAGAGAATTGCTGAAATAAGACACAACATGGGAATGTTGTACACGAAGAAAAATCAATTAAGTGCCGCTATCCAGGAATTTGATCGCTGCATTGAAACAGCTATGCAAACTGGATACATATTCTCTCTTGGCCTTGCTTATTTAAGTAAAGCATTTATTTACTCACTGCAAAATGATTTTTATTTGGCTGAGGCATTTGCAGATAAAGCAATGGAAATTTGTCATCAAATAAATGATAAACTTTCAATTGCTGATATTTATAAAATAAAAGGAATCATCCAAAGAAAATTAAAGAAGTACGATCTTTCCGAAAACTATTTGCTTACAAGCATCCGGTTAAATAAAGAACTGCAAAATGAACTTAATCAAGCTGAAAGTAATTTTGAATTAGGAATTTTGTATATAGAGATGAAAAGACAGGATGAGAGTAAAACATGTCTTACCCGCTCATTGAAATATTATAAAAAGATAAAAGCTGTAAATGATATAAAGTCAATTAATGAAATGTTAAAGAATTTAGAATAAAAAATTTCCGGTAACTTCCCTTTTTTCCTATTACATAATTTCACCTTTCAAGAAACAAATCCTAATTTGCCTCCGTATTAATTATTATATTCATTTGGTTTGAGTTTTAGACTAATTTTAGATTGTTTTACTAATCTGGCTTTGTTTTTATTTTAGATTTTAATTAATTATTACTGGTACAAATTAAATTAAATATGTTTAGAACATTTTTTACAACTCTACGCGCCAAAATTTTAACCGGCTACATAGTTGTAATTTTGATTATGATCTGTGTAATGATTTGGAGTTTATACAATTTTAATAGACTCAATGAATCATTTAGAATATTAATATCTCAGAATTACTCCAGCATTGTTGCGGCCGATAATATGGTGAGAGAGCTTGATAATCAAGTAAACGGATTGTTCTTAATTTTCAGCAGTGAAAACCCTGTAAAAGGAAATGCTCAATTCCAAAAAGCTAAACAGGATTTTTTTTCTTGGTTTGAAAAAGCAAGAGTTGCTGCTTCTTCTCCGGATGAAATTGCAATCCTCGACAGTTTGAATGATCAATACAGAGTTTTTTTAACTGAGATCAGTTATATGATTGCATCTCCTGCAAACTATCCTTCTAAAATTGGCCATGAAGATCAATACACAAAAGCAATTAATTTAATATCGATAATAAAAGGCAAATGTTATCAGCTCTTCGAAACAAACCATGCTTTTATCGGAAGGACTGAAGAAAGCGTTCAATCAATTACTAGGATTGCCGCATTCACAATGCTTTTTTTGGCAATACTTGGAACAGTTTTAAGTTTAGTCTTCAGTACAAAATTTTCAGAATTTATTGTTAAGCCTGTAAAAGATCTTACTCGATCGGTTAAGCATATTTCTGCGGGCAATTTTGATCAAGTAATTCAAACTGATGATTCGGATGAAATAGGAGTTTTAGCTGATGAATTCAACAGCATGGTCGGAAGACTAAAACGTTATGAAAAATTAAACATCAATAAAATTCTTTATGAAAAGCGAAAATCGGAAATTATTATTGAAAGCATAAACGATCCGGTATTAATGGTTGACAATCAATTGAATATTCTTCTTGCCAACTTAGCTTTTACTACGGAATTCGGGAAACCTAAAGAGGAACAGTCGCCATTAACAGATGTAATTCGCGATGAGAAAATTTGTGAAAATATTAAAGCATTTATTTCCGGTAAAATGCACAATAAATCTGATAATATTTTCCAAGTACTGGATACAAATGGCGATATCAGATATTTTAAATTAAGATATTCATTAATCAATCTTCCTGAAAATGATATCAACGCCGCTCTAATTGTTTTCAGCGATATAACTAAATATGAAGAATTAGATAGATTGAAATCTGAATTTGTTGCAAAAGTTTCTCACGAATTAAAAACTCCTTTAACATCGATGGGAATGGCTGTCGGAATTTTAGGTGATGGTGTTGTCGGTGAGCTTTCTGAAAAACAAAAAGAACTTATTTCTTCAATGAAAGAAGATTATGATAGGCTAAATAAATTAGTGAAAGAAATTCTTGAACTTTCAAGGATCGAATCAGGCGGTATTAAACTTGATTTTAAACGAGTAAATGTAAACTCACTTTTGAAAGAATGTATAAAATCTTTTTCGCTTCAATGCAAAGAAAAAAATATTCGTCTTGGATATATTGGCAATGGAGATCTACCGGCTATTCTTGCTGATCATGATTATCTTTCACGAGCAATTGGTAATTTTATCGGGAACTCAATTAAGTTTACAGATAAAGGAGGCGAGATCAATATAAATGCCGAATCAAAAAACCAAATGGTAACGATAACAATTTCCGATTCGGGAAAAGGAATAAATCCGGAATATCTTGATAAAATATTTGATAAGTTTGTGCAGGTAAGCGATAGTAAACCTGGTAGCGTTGGTCTAGGTTTAACAATTGCCAAAGAAATAATTGAACTTCATCATGGTTCAATAAATGTTTGGAGTAAACCCGGTATGGGAAGTAAATTTGAAATAACAATTCCTGTTCAAAGAAATGAATAAAGGCAGAGTTTTAGTAATAGATGACGAAATAAATATTTTAAAAGTAATTGAACTTTCTTTAAGCTCTCAAAATTTTTTGCCGGAAGTTTTCAGCAGCCCTGTTGATGCTTTAAAAAGAGCTCAAGAAATTTATTTCGATATCGCTTTCATCGACCTAAAAATGGAACCCATAGATGGGCTTCAAACTTTAGCACAGTTAAAAAAAATTTCGCCCGATACAACTTCAATCTTGATGACTGCCCACGGTACAATTGAAACAGCGGTAGAAGCAATTAAAGGCGGCGCTTACGATTATATAACAAAACCATTCACTCACAAAGAATTTCTTCATCTTGCCGAAAGAGTATTTGAACATCATATATTGCTTAAGGAAGTTAAAGGATTACGAGCTCAAGTAGAAGAAGACTACGCAAACGGCGAAATAATTTCACATAATTTTCAGATGCGCGAAATTTTAAAATTAAGTAAAGACATTGCCGACAGCGATCTTCCTGTTTTAATTGAAGGCGAAAGCGGCACTGGAAAAGAAATTCTTGCGCGGTACATTCATTCAAACAGCAAAAGAAATATTAATCCATTCGTCCCAGTCAATTGTTCCGCAATAACTGAAAGCCTTTTCGAAAGTGAAATTTTCGGACATGTTAAAGGGTCATACACCGGCGCATTAAAAGATCGAATCGGCAGATTTGAAATGGCTGATCAGGGAACTGTTTTTTTAGATGAGGTTGGTGAAATTGCAAAGTCAATGCAAATTAAGCTTTTAAGATTTCTTCAAAGTATGGAATTTGAAAGAGTCGGAGAAAGTATAACTAGAAAAATAAATGTAAGAATTATTAGCGCAACAAATAGAAATATCGATGAAGACATTAAGTCAGGAGATCTTCGTGAAGATTTTTATTATCGATTGAGCGGAATACGAATTAAGCTTCCTCCTCTTCGTGAACGAAAAGAAGATATTCCATATCTAGCGGAATATTTTATAAATAAATATTCTCAGGAACCAGGAATAAAACTCTCAACAGAAGCGTTAAAACTTTTGAATGATTATCACTGGCCGGGCAATATTAGAGAACTTGAGAATGTAATAAATCGAGTTATAGTTCTTGCAAAAGATAAAATAATCAGACCGGAATACCTGCCAATAGAAATTTATCATGGAAATGAGTATCAAATTAACTCATTGATGCCCACATTAAATGATGTAGAAAAAAATTACATTATTGAAATTTTGAAATCCCACCCAAATCCTAAAGATGCAGCCCAAATATTAGGCATATCTTTAACTACTCTCTGGCGAAAGAGAAAAGAATACAAAATTTAATATTTCCCTTTCAAATCGAAATAAGTAGGATATTAGAATTTCATTTTGAAATTAATATAAATATATAAGAAACAATTACTTCCCTATTTCCAATTTCATTTTGAAATAATTGATTTCAAAAAAGTTTTAGAAGTTATATCGCATAAATAAAAAAACCTAAAAATTCTTTATTAAAATTACTTTTATCTGATTATAAAAATAAATAATATTACGGCACGCTGTTTGAAAGTTTAGCAGCGTTTAACTAATTAACGTTAACAGCAATAACAATTAATTAAAATGGAGATATACAAACCATGAAACAATCTGTGTTCATCACTATCCTTACGATAGTTGCCTTCGGTATAGCTTTAGCTATTTATATGCTAGTATTCGGAAACCCTGCCAATTTTATAAATGGTGAAGTTCGTACTCAGCCTAATAATTTATTGGGAACTATATACACCGGAGGACCTCTTGTTGCTCTTTTGGTAATGCTTTCTATTATGGATGTTGCAATCATTTTCGAAAGAATTTTCTCATTAAAAAAAGCTGGCGGTAAAAGAACTGTTGCATCTTTCTTTAAAGATGTAATTGTTGATTTAGACAATGGTGACTATGATGCTGCGATTGAACTATGCGATAAGCAAAGAGGATCTGTTGCAAACGTAATTAAAGCTTCTCTTGTTAGATACAAGGAATTAATTTCAAAAAGCAAAACCATGGAAGCTGAAAAACAATTAGCAGAAGTTCAAAGAGCTGTTGAAGAAGCTACAATGTTGGAAACTCCACTGTTAGAAAAGAATTTAATCGCGCTTTCTACAATTGCATCAATCGCTACGATGGTTGGTCTTTTAGGTACAGTTATCGGTATGATTAGAGCTTTCGCTGCAATGGGAAAAGCTGGCGGTGCACCTGATGCAATTCAGTTAGCTATCGGTATTTCAGAAGCTCTTATTAATACTGCCGGTGGTTTAATTACCGCTATTATGGGTATTGTGGCCTACAATTTCTTTGTTAATAAAGTTGATAGTTTTACTTATTCAGTTGATGAAGCAAGCTACAACGTAATTCAAATTCTTAAATCGAAATAAAGAGGCGTTAAATGCCAAAGATTAAAAAGAAAAGAGTTAATGTTAGAATTGACATGACTCCTATGGTGGATGTTGCGTTCTTATTGTTAACATTTTTTATGTTAACAACGCAATTTCAACCGCCGGAAAAAGTCAAAATACAAGTCCCTTCATCACATTCAGCATTCAAAGTTCCGGATTCGGATGTTATGACTATTTACATAGATAAACAGGGCGATATATATATGGGTGTTGATGCACCCGCTTTAATGGCTAGGTTATTTGGGCAAGACGCTAAAGCACTTAAACAAGTTCAAGTAAAATTGGAAAACTTACCTGATCTTTTAATTCAGGCTCGTATCAGTAATCCAAAACTTAGGACTGTAATCAAAGGCGACCAGGAAGCTGATTACGGCACTGTTGAAGATGTTATGAACGTTCTTCAAAAAACACAAATAACTAGATTTGCTATGATAACTAATCAAATTATTGACAAAAAGTAATTAATTATAGAGGAAATTTAATATGGCTGGAGTTGACACCGGCGGTGATAGCGGCGGAAGATCCAAGCATAAAAAGAAACATCATAAAAAAAGAAGAACTGGTGTTAGAATTGATATGACACCAATGGTTGATGTGGCTTTTTTACTTCTAACATTCTTCATGCTAACAACCGTAATGAGAAAACAACAGACTCTTGAAATCAACCTGCCTCCAAATAATGAAACAAAGGTTGAAATTGCTGAGTCTAACTTAATGACAGTCTATGTTGATGAGAACGATAAAATTTATTACAGCGAAGGTACGGAAAAAGCTCCTCACGGAATTGAATTTAACAGTTTGAAAGATTTTTTTACAAACAAAGAAAAAAGTAATTCAAAGATTGTTATACTTCTTAAATTCGACCGCAAGAGCAAATATCATTTGATGGTTGATATAATTGATCAATTAAACCTTGCTGAATTACAAAGATTTTCTATCGCTCCGTTAACAGATAACGATAAAAAATTCTTATCCAAGGCATCTTGAAAGGAGGATTTATATGAATGAAAACACATTAGTAATGGGCAATCAATCCGAATACGGTGCCTTTGAGCTGAAAAGGTTATACCCAAGAAATTATAGTTTAGGTATGACCATTGCAGTTCTTATACATTTACTTTTGATTGGAACTTATATTTTCATCGAATCTATTACTAGAGAAGATGACAGTAATATTGCCACAGTTAGAATTTTAAAGTATAGTGAGCTTGGCCCACCGCCTTCATTAGATAATAACGTTCAGCAGCAGCTCGCAGTTTCTGCACCTGCAATTAAACCAAACATCGGTATTCCAACACCTGTCCCGGATGCTGAAGCTCCTAAAGAGCAGACAATTGCAACACAACAGGAAATGAATAAAGTAGCTGCTCCAATTGGTGAAGGTTCAGGCGGCGGTGTACAAATAACTCAGGACTTAAAAGTAGAAGCTCCAAATGATGCACCACCGGATATAAATGCTTTTGTACCGGTAGAAAAAATGCCGCAAGTAGTTGTTTCTGTTCCGCCGGTTTATCCGGATTTAGCTAAACGTGCCGGAATTGAAGGTACTGTTTACGTAAAAATCTTGGTAAGCAAGGAAGGAAAACCTATTAAGACAGTGGTTATCAAAAGCGATTCCGAAGTGTTTAATCAGCCGGCTATTGATGCAGCGATGAAGTTTGTATTCACACCTGCTATTCAACATAAAGCGCCGGTTATGGTTTGGGTTGTAGTTCCATTCAGATTTAGACTAAACAATTAGTGTAAACGAAGGCTGCACTGATGAATATTATGAAATATTTTGCCTACGTAATTGCAGTTCTATTTATTATTCTTGGAATTGCAATTCTAGGCGGATATTTTATAACCGAAAATGTTCCTTCTCAATTCAGAGTAATGATTGGTGTTGTATTGGTGTTATATGGAGCTTTCAGATTGGTAATGACGTATTCAAAAAAAAATGAATCCAATGAAAATTAATTTATGTATCGATTAATCATCATTTTAACATTCGGCGTATTTATTTTTTTAGGCTGCCAGGAAAGCAATGTAACTCCTACTAAAGGCTCTGTTACAGTGGAAGTTGATCCGGCTATCTTTCCAATAGTTCAAAAAGAAAGAGATGCATTCGATTCTCTTTACACAAAGGCTAAAGTTGAATTGAAAGAGGTCACTCCACTGGAAGGAATGATAAATTTATTGAATAATAAAACGAGGATGTTTGTCAGCGCTCGTTATTTTAATCAGAAACAATTAGATTTTATTAGAAACCAAAAATTAGATATTCAGATAAATAAATTTTGTTACGATGCAGTTGCTATAATTTGTTCTAAACATAATAAAACTGATCAGTTGAGAGTAGACGAAATTAAATCATCGCTATTGGGTTATAATAAAAGTTACACTTTTGTTATTCCTCAAAATACATCTGCTACTTTCCAATACTTAAAAGAAGAAGTTTTGGATGATCAAGAACCTAAAAATGCAATAATTGTTCAAAACGATTTTGAGGTTTTAAAAAAGATAGAAAAAAGTGATGATTTACTGGGAATAGTAAGTTTCAATATTGTTCAGGATTCGTCAAAAATAAATTTTGTACAAATTGGTCAGTTGAAAAAACAAATGGACCAGGACAGCATTAAAGGTTTGCAGATAAGTTATTTTACGCCTCACCCTGGTTTTTTAATAAAAAATTATTATCCGTTGAAGCAGACAGTATATATTTATCTTAATGAACTTGGAATGACGCCTGCTTCAGGATTTACTACCTTCTTGACAAGTTATGAAGGGCAAAAAATAGCTCTCGGTCAAAATTTAGCGCCGGCGGCTGTTCCAGTAAAAATCAATGAATAACAATCAACCGGGAATAAAAGATGAAAGCAATTATTTTCTTAGTTCTTTTTGTTTTGCTTGCAAGTTTTGATTTTGCCCAAAATCAGTATGATGCGGCTTCCGACGCTATTAAAGACAATAATTTTCAAAAAGCATTGAGCATTGCTCAAGAGTGTTTAAGTAAAGATTCAACTGATACTGCAATCAAAATATTAGTTGATCTTACCGCACATGATACATCAAATAAAGCTGCTTACGAAGCTCTCGGCGACGCTTATAATAAGATGAGCGTTCTTGAACTAGCACTTCAAAACTACAATCATGCGGAAATGCTTGACAGCTTAAACATACCTCTCAAATTTAAAATTGGCGAGACTCTTTATAAGCAAAAAAGCTATACAGATGCGGCAAATAAATTTTTACAAATTATTACTATCGATTCAAATTATGCTCAAGCTTACTTCAAAGTAGGAGAAATACTTTATTATGCAAAACAATATCCTAACGCAGCATATTATTTAGATAAATTTCTAAAATTCGATCAAAATAATAGTAAAGCATTTTCCTATACAGCTAATTCTTTGTACATAATCCATAACTTCAAACATGCCGCCGAAGTTGCACAAGAAGGAATTCAAAAATTTCCACAATTAACCGATTTGAAAAAGATACTTGCTTTATCTTTAACGTTTGATAAAAATTTACCTGAAGCATTAAAATATTTAACCGAAACTCCGGATTCATTAATAACCGGTCGTGAATTTGCTCAGGTTGGAATTGAATTTCTTAACGGTAAAATGGATTCTGTTGCTGCAATATATTTTAAGAAAGCAATGGACAAAGAACCTTCATTAATTAATTCTTTAGCTGAAACTGTTGCTACTACTTATTACCGTTCAGCTAATTATGATTCGGCTATTGTTTATTACGACAAGAAAATCAAAGCTGATTCAACATCATTAAGCGCACATGTTAATAAAGCTTTGTGCATGGTTCAACTTCAAAATTATGACGGCGCCAGAATTGCTCTTTTACAAGCGCTACAGATAAAAAACGATTATGTCCCCGCTCTTCAATGGCTGGCTACATCGTATAATAAACTTGATTCTACTGAAGCTGAATTAGATACTTACGATAGACTAATTCAACTTGCTTCTGCTGATCCGGAAAAAAATCAGAAATTACTTGGCAATACTTACGGTTCAAAAGCCTTAGTTTATTTGTTAAAGAAAAAATATGCCCCAGCAATTGATATTCTTAAAAGTGCGGTGAAATATGATCCGGATAATTTTCAATATCATTTATGGCTGGCTCAAGCATTAGCTCTTACTAACAGAAAAGATGAAGCAATTAAAGAATATAGAAAAACTTTGCAGCTTGATCCGAAAAATGCGGACGCTAAAAAAGGTTTGAAAATTTTAGGCGAATAATTTTAAGAATTAATATGATAAGAAATTTACATCTACGAGAATACATAACAATTAAGTGGGTAAAATTTCTTTTATGGATTTTTATGACAATAATGGGGATCGTTATTATTGCAATGATTTCAAAATATTTAACAAAGCTGGTTTTCCATTTATAAAAAAAGAATACAGAATATATGCAAAATAGTCCATGGCACTCTGTTAATATTGGCGAAGATATTCCTTCAATTGTGAATGCAATTATAGAAATACCTAAAGGCTCAAAAGCAAAATATGAATTAGATAAGATAAGCGGCTTGTTGAAGCTTGATCGCGTTTTATTTTCTGCAGTTCATTACCCGGCAAATTATGGTTTCATTCCTCAAACTTATTGCGATGACGGCGATCCGTTAGATATTTTAGTGATCTGTTCAATCGATGTTGAACCGATGTGTATAGTTGAAGCAAAAGTAATAGGCGTTATGCGAATGCTGGATGAGGAAGAATATGACGATAAAATAATTGCAGTTGCAAAAAATGATATGTCTGTAAATTACATAAACAATATTGAAGAACTTCCTCCGCATACCGTTGTAGAATTAAGAAGATTCTTCGAAGATTACAAAAAGCTGGAAAATAAAAAAGTAATTGTCGATGGTTTTATGGGAAAAGAGCAAGCATATAAAATTATTGAAGACAGCATAGAACTTTATGCTAAGACAGAATTCAGTTACTAATTAAATTATTATTTTATTACAAGGGTTTGAGTTGAAAAGATTTAGCTCAAACCCTTTCTTATTTTAAATAAGAAATTTTTTTCCAAAGAAACTTTGCATAACATTCCTCTTTTTTCCGATCCTTAAAATGATAATGTATTTTTTAATATTTATCCTGACTTGAGCAAATTAGTATGGCAAGAAATTTTGGCTGCGAATTTGAATCAAATTAAAAGATTATTTCTAACTTTTTTAGGAGCTCAGAAATTTCATCCGAAATTGGCGATCTGAGTACAAATT
>JAMCWE010000213.1 GCA_023475265.1 Bacteroidota bacterium | reverse complement strand
TTCATCCTCATGATGTTGGAACGTTTTTAGATTTCGAAGGTATTGCTATTCGTACCGGTCACCACTGCACACAGCCGGTTATGGATAGATTCAAGATCCCGGCAACTTCGCGTGCATCTTTTGCTTTGTACAATACAAAAGCTGAGGTTGATACTCTTGTAGATAGTTTAAGAAAGATAATTGAAGTTTTTAATTAATAGGAAACTCATTAAAAATGGATGCGGAATTAAGAGAGCTTTATCAGCAGGTAATATTAGATCATAATAAAAATCCTAGAAATTTTAGAAAGCTTGAAAAAGCAAATCATGCTGCGGAAGGCTATAACCCATTGTGCGGCGACAAGATTAATCTTTATCTTATTGTTGAAGATGATGTAGTTAAGGATGTTGGTTTCCAGGGTTCCGGATGCGCTATATCAAAAGCATCGGCTTCTCTTATGAGCTCTATTGTTAAGGGAATGAAGAAAGTAGAAGCCGAGGAACTTTTCAGGAAGTTTCACGATCTTGTTACAGGTAAACTTACTGATGAAACTGAAATTGAAGAGCTCGGCAAGCTGGCTGTCTTTGCCGGCGTAAGAGACTTCCCGGCAAGAGTAAAATGTGCAAGTCTTGCATGGCATACTTTAATTTCAGCTTTACAAGATGGCAAGAAAGTAGTATCAACCGAAGAGTAAATTATGTTTTTCAAGAAAGAAAAAAATCAAAAAGAATTGCAAGATAAAATTCAAAATGAAGTTCCTGCTAAAGAGAATGAAATTTCTGTTGCAGGAACTAATAATCAAAAATTGGACAAGCAGGAGCTTGAAGAAAAAATTATACAAGTACTTAAAACTTGTTACGACCCCGAAATACCGGTTGATATTTTCGAGCTTGGCCTGATTTATGAAATTAAGATTGACGATGAAGCAAACGTTAATATTAAAATGACATTAACTTCGCCGGCTTGCCCAGTTGCTGGTTCGTTACCAGGAGAAGTTGAGACGAAAATAAAATCTGTAGAGGAAATTAAAAGTGTAAACATAGAACTGGTTTGGAATCCTCCTTGGGATCGGGATATGATGTCTGATGTTGCCAAGGTCGAATTGGGAATGTATTAGACAATCATTCACTTGAACTTAAACTTGAACAACCGTGTTCAAGTTCAAGAATGAAATTGGAAATAAATAATATAAGTTAAAAGATAGGAGTAGAAAATGTTCAATATAATTTCGCGTCCGCCAATATACGATCAGGACGCAGTACAGCCAATGAGAGACGAGTTAGTCGCTGTTGGCTTCGAAGAATTGCTAACGCCTGCCGATGTTGATAAAGCAATTAATGTGAAAGATGACAAAGTAATTTTAGTTATGATAAATTCAGTCTGCGGATGCGCAGCCGGGAGCGCTAGACCGGGAGTATCATTAGCTCTTCAGCATAGTGTTATTCCGGATAAATTATACACGGGATTTGCCGGCCAAGAAAGAGATGCCGTAGATAAAATACGCCAATATATTGGCAACTTTCCTCCATCTTCACCAAGTATTGCAATTTTCAAAAATGGTTCGCTGATTTATTTTATGCAGCGGTATGAAATTGAAGGACGAAGAGCCGAGCAAATAGCAGAATCATTACGAGAAGCATTTGATGAGCTCTGCACTGCGAAAGGACCCTCAGTTAGTCCGGAAAATTTTGCACAAATTATGCATGCTAAAATGTGCGGTTCAAAGATTCCGTTATTCAAAGGGTAAATAACGCATGGAAGCATGAGCGTATGAATGCATGATAAAAGCCATGCAGTCATGCTTCAACATAGATGTAGAATTGACAATTTATGAAGTTCTAAATTTATAATTAAAAATAATTTTTGTATGTGAAATGAAATTCAGTGCACAAGAAGAATATGGTTTAAGATGTTTGCTTCGAATAGGCAAAGCAAAATCTCCCAATGGACTTACCATTCCGGAAATTAGTCAATTGGAAGGATTGACAGAAGCCAACGCAGGAAAGCTTCTTAGAGCATTGCGCTTAGGCGGATTTATTGAAAGCACACGTGGACAAACCGGCGGATACAAATTATCGCGGCCTGCAGAAAAAATAATTATCGGAGATGTACTTGCCGCTTTAGGCGGAAGATTATTCGAAGATGGTTTTTGTGCCGATCATTCCGGCTCGGAATTGATCTGCACACATACCATCGATTGTTCAATTCGTTCGCTTTGGAGAACAATTCAAACATTGATCGACAATGTATTAGGCAAGATGACTTTAAAAGATTTAATCGGGTCTGAATTGGAAACCAGTTCCATTGCAAACACTTTTGCAGTGAATATTGAAAAACAATTTGGAAACAACTGAAGTCACTTCTAATTTTCTTCCAGAAAATTTTTATCCGCTTTTTTTAAGTTTTTTAAATAGCCTTCCTTTACAAGACTGTCGTATGACTTGAAAATCTTTATTGTAACTTCATTTGAATTATTAAAACCAACAGAAACAATTTTAATTCCGTTTATTTCTTTATCTAATTTTACGGAAGCAAAAAGCTTATCTTCGACAATTAGATCATTTTCAAGCTTAGTTTTTTTCTCCGGTATGTTTGACAGAGCCCAATAAATTCCTTTCTTAGCATTTTGAAAAGCGATATCAACATCTGTTTCTAATTTTGTCTGGCAATAAAAAAATGAGATCGGAATAAAAAGGAAAATAAATAAAAGCTTTTTCATGACTTCCCCTTTCAATTTATAAAAGTTTGGGAATTATTTTTTCTAATCTAAAATAAATTTTCTTCTTATTAAAGAAGATTTTACTTTTTTAATTATCATCTAAAATATTAATCAATTATTTTTAGCAGCGTTTATATTAAAAAATTCATTTCAAGAGAGGAGCTAAATAAAATGTTTGAAAAAATTGTTGATGGATTAAACTTTCCCGAAGGTCCAGCCTGGGATGGAAAAGACAGCTTATTCGTATCAAGCTGCTACGGCGGTTATATAACTAAAATAGCAAATTCAAATTCTTCTGTATTTCTTAAAGCGTCTGATAATTCACTTGTAATGAAAAATACAAATGGATTAACTTTTGATAGTGATGGCTTTTTGTATGCTTGTGAATACGGCCTCGGCTCGATCTTAAAAATAAGTCCGGATGGTAAAATTGAAATTTATGCCTCCGGTTTTAATGGAAAAAGATTCAATAGACCGAACGATTTAGCATTCGATCCAGATGGTAATTTATATTTTACAGATCCGAATTCGAATGATAAAAATATTCCGGATGGAATGGTTTTTAGAATTGATGCTGTAACAAAAGAAGTAACTCCGGCAGCGGAGAGCATTGCCTTCTCAAACGGAATTGCTTTTTCGGCAGACGGAAAAAATGTTTTTGTTTGCGAATCTGCAGAGCATAGAATTTTAAAATTCAATATAAATGACGACGGAACTTTTATCGAAAGAAAAATATTCGTAGAATTACCTGACGGTGACCCGGATGGAATTGCATTTGATATAGAAGGAAATCTTTATGCGGCAAATTTTCATAGCGGAAGAATTTATATTATAAATCCCGAAGGCTCGGTTAAATATTTTCTTGAAGCACCAGGTAAAAAACCTAGTAATGTTGAGTTTGCTGACGAAGATCTTAAAACTTTATACATTACAGAAGATGAAACTAATGCTGTATATAAAACTAGAGTCGAAATTCCAGGAATGGTTTTGTTTAATTCACCGATGAGAAAAAAATAATTCCCATTACATTTAGATTTTCCACATCTATTGGTTTGCTTTTCTGCAATGGTTATTTTTGAATGTTCATTAAAATTTTTCTAGAACTTAAATCTTTTGGAGTTAACGAATGAAATATAAATTAGTTTTACTCAGACACGGTGAAAGTATATGGAATAAAGAAAATCGATTTACCGGCTGGACAGATGTTGATTTATCGGAACAAGGAATTCTTGAAGCAAAAAATGCGGGACAAATTTTAAAGAGCGAAGGTTACGCATTCGATATGGCTTTTACATCTGTTTTGAAAAGAGCAATTCGAACATTGTGGTTAACTCTTGATGGACTGGATTTAATGTGGATTCCAGTTGAACGATCGTGGCGATTAAACGAAAGACATTACGGTGCGCTACAAGGTTTAAATAAAGCTGAAACTGCTGCTAAGTTTGGTGAAGAGCAAGTTCGAATCTGGCGAAGAAGCTATGACATCCAACCGCCAGCATTAGATAAAAATGATTTAAGATATCCAGGCAATGAAACCCGGTATAAAAATTTATCTGCCGAAGAACTTCCTGTTACTGAATGTCTTAAAGATACAGTGAATAGATTTGTACCTTATTGGGAAAAAAGAATTGCACCAGTAGTTAAATCAGGACAAAAAGTAATAATTGCTGCGCATGGAAACAGCTTGAGAGCATTAGTAAAATATCTTGATAAAGTATCCGACGAAGAAATCGTGGAATTAAATATTCCGACAGGAATTCCATTAGTATACGAATTGGATGAAAATTTAAATCCATTAAAACATTATTATCTTGGAAATCCTGAAGAAATTGCTAAGAAAGCTCAAGCAGTTGCCAATCAAGGTAAAGCAAAATAAAATTATTAAAAAAAAATATTAAATTATTTTGCAAATAATTGATATAATTGCTCAAATAAATTATGTAAACATTTACCTTGATTTTCAAGATCATTTTATTCATTTTTTAGAAAAGAAAATTTTGATAATGATGGGAACCCTCATTAATGCTTAAGAAAATAATAATTCTTTCTCTCTGTGTGTTATTCTACTTTCCTATTGCAAAATCCCAAATAGTAATTGGAAAATATGCCGGTGAATTTTTGTCTATTGGAGTTGGTGGAAGGCCGCTCGGAATGGGCGGAGCTTATGTTGCAATCGCAAATGATATCACTGCTGGATATTATAACCCTGCCGGTCTTGCTCAAATAAATTATCCTGAAGTTTCCTTAATGCATGAAGAAAGATTCGGCAGTCTTGTAAATTATGATTACGCAGCTGTTGCAATTCCATACGGCAAAGATATGAGTTTCGGTTTAAGTATAATGAGATTAGGAGTTGATGGAATACCGGATACTAGAAATGCTTTAGTAGATCAAAATACAGGACAAATTATTTATGATATTAATTTGCCTTCGGCTAGATTAGATTACAGCAAGATTACTGAATTCAGTGATCAAGACTGGGCATTTTATTTGACCTTTGCAAAAAAACAAACCGACAAATTTTTCTACGGCGGAAATGTAAAAATAATTTATAGAAGCATAGCCGAATACAGCGCTTACGGAGTTGGTTTCGATGTTGGAGCTTTATATTCTCCTTTTGAAAATTTTTCGCTCGGCGCAAATCTTCAAGACATTACTTCAACATTTGTAACCTGGAGTACCGGCAGAACTGAATTAATAACACCAACTGCAAAAGTCGGTTCGGCATATCAATTTGAATTTCTTGGCGGAAAATTTACTCCGGCAATTGATCTTGACATTAGATTTGAAAACAGACAATATGCATCTGAATTTCATGTCGGCCCGGTTAGCTTTGATGCTCACGCAGGCTTAGAATATAACTTTAAGAATTTGTTTATGGTTAGAGCCGGGTACAATGATGTAAAACAATTTACGATTGGTGCCGGTATAAGACTTCCGAAATTAAATATTGATTATTCATTTGCAAGATTCAGTCAATCAGATTTAGAAAGATTGCCTGATACTCACCGGATTTCTTTAATATTAACTTTGGAAGAACCGAAGTTTCTGCGCAGCGGGTCATAACTAAAAGCAATGATGAAGAATTAAAAATTGAATATTAATTCCTATTTTTATCTTTTGATTTCTTCTCTACAACTTCAAGTAAGGTATTTAAAAGTATTTTATTTTCAACCGGTTTAGTTAGAAAAACATCAGCTCCGGCGTTCATCGCATTATCTCTATCTTTTTTAAATGCATGTGCGGATAAACAAACAACGGGAATATCCTCATAACCAGGCATCTTTCTTAGTTCCTTTGTAAGCTCTAATCCGTTTTTATTTCCACGTAATGAAATATCCATAAGAATGACATCAAACTTAGTTTTATTAAGATGATTGTAAAATGACTGTTCAGAATCGCAAATTTCAACATCAAATTTCCTTTTCAAAAACATTTCAAGAAATTTCTGATTTTCATAATCATCTTCAGTAACCAACAATTTAGGTTTTTTTTCAGAAGCATCATCCTGCATAATAATCACTCCTCTATCTAATTAAATTTTACAGTAAAGATTGATCCGTTATTTTTTGAACTTTCAACAATGATATCGGCTTGATTAAGTTCAGCAAATTTCTTGCTTAGAGCTAATCCGAGTCCGTTACCTTCAAATGGCCTATTATAACCCATTACCTCTTGTGTAAACGGAACAAATAAGTTTTTAGCAAATTCTTCTGACATACCTATGCCGGTATCTGAAACAGTTACAAACAATTTATCATTTTTATTCTTATCCAAAATAATTTTTACTTCACCTTTTTCAGTATACTTTATTGCATTATCAATTAAATTATAAAAAATTTGAGCTAAAGCATACCTATCTCCGAAAATAATTTTGTCATTTACTTTACACTCAAAAGTCAGTTTCAGCATTTTATCTTCAGCCGTAGTTTTAAATTCTTCTAAACTTTCTTCAATAATAAATGACAAATCAACTTTTTCGAATTTATATTCATAGCCGCCTGTTTGAAGATTCGCCATATTTAGCAGCTGGTCAATCGTACGGGTTAATCTATTTCCGCTCTTTTCAACGGCACTAAAGGCGAAATCCAAATCAGATGAATTATTATTATTTATTCCATCTTTAATTATAGCGCTAAATCCTAACAATGCAGTAAGCGGAGATCTAATTTCATGGGACATTTGAGCAAGAAAATACGATTTAATTTTTTCGGAATCTTCAGCCTTTTTTAAAGCTAACTTTAATTTTTCTTCTGCTGCTTTAAGGTCTGTTATATCACTTCCATAAATTTGTCCAATATTTAACTCCGGTAAACCCGTAATTGTGAATTTATAAGACCTTCCATCTAGATTAGTAACAAAATCAATTTTTTCCCCTTCGCGTATGCATTCATCCAAATTAAATTTTGCAATATCAGGAATAAGAAGATTCAAGTTTCTACCTTTTTTGACAATACTGTGAATCAAATCTGTTCCAGCTTCGTTAGTCATAGTTATCTTTCCCGTTTCGTCAAAGCGAAATACAGGATCAGGATCTGATTCTGCAAAAGCTGCCATAAGCTGCGCTTGTCGTAATTTAATATCTATTTTCTCTGCGGCAAAATGCTCACGCATTGGCATAACAACATATTTATAAAAAATAAAAATCAGCGCAAGAATTACAATTAAAAGCAGGATGGAATAAATAACAGGGTTACTTAAACTGAAGAAGGAGTCTGGGGTTATCTGATTTAAATATGCAGAAGAAGAGCCCGATGAAGGCTTCGAAAATTGAGGTAATAACAAAATAAGTATGTGCATCGGTTAAACCGGAAAGTATATTAAAATTTTTTGCAACAATTGTTATTTCATAAAATACTAGGAGAATTAAAAAAATGTTTACAGTATTATCTTTAACAAAGGAAATAATAAAGTTTTTAATAAATTTAAGAAAAATTAGCAAATGAATTATACCCATGAATAAAAAAAATTTATCCATTATAAAATTGTTAAGGCTAACAATGCTGATCAAAATGAATAGAACAAATATGTAAATACGATATTTTTTTAAAAAATCAGTATTTTGTATAGAGGCCAAAATTAAAAATGAAAAAGGTAAATAGAGATAATTAGTAGTTGAATGAAGCTCAATTCTTACAAACAATATTATTGGATCTAAAATCGCAAATAATAAAAAATAATAAAAATATTTTTTCCCAACCTGTCTAAATGGTATTATTGCCCAAATAATAATTGATATATAAAAAGAAATATATGCAAGATTCATCTTAATTAGAAACAAACTGGGGGACAAGAGCCTGCATCTTCTATCGTGCTATTTCCATTTGTAACAGTCAATGTATTATTAGCTCTCAATTCAACAGTTGTATTACTTGCTTGCCCTTGTTGTATAAGCTGATTAACAATGCTAGTGCTAAAATATCTAAAAACTTGATTAGCGCTAACAGCAGTAGCTGGGCCGGATAGAACTGTTCTGGTTGAGTTTAAAATGTATAATTGTCCGTTTATAATGTTGAACATAATATAATTTGGAGTCTTTGCAGTTATAGCAGATAAAGCGGAAGTATTAATAGTAATAGATTGCAGAACTGGTCCATATATTTGGTCAGCTTCAGCTTTTGAATAAAGCTTGCCAACAACACTACTTGAAAGCGTTTGTGAATTAATAAGTCCCGAAAAAATTATTACCGCACTAATTACCAAAAACAAATAATTTTTTTTCACTTTATACCTCGCTACAAATAATTTTTTAAATCTTTCTTTGATTAAAGAAAAATATGAATGTAAATCTTAAAATCCAAAAAGATTTAAATGAATGGGTTGAGAAATTCAAATGGTAATTATAAATCATTCCACTCTATATTAAATCGTATATTTAGCTTGGGATTATCTTCTTTAAATATCCAAAAGAAAATACCAATAAAAATTTGGAATATTACAAAAGCATAATAATAGAAATAACCATTAACAAAACCAGTTATAATACCTAAAAATTGAAATATTGTTGCAATAGTATTCAATATCATAACTATTAAAAATATATTAGTTAATCTTTCTAAATTTATAGAGAATATAAATTCATATACTATTTTTATTAGAATTAAAAAGTTTAATAAGCTCACAATAATCAAATAAACTGATGAACTAATATTAATATTTATTATCAAAACAATTATGAATGTAATTAAAATAAATAATTTATTCTTTTTAATGAACTGACTATTAAATAAAGAAACAAATGCGATGAAATTAACAGGGATATAAAAGAAATTAGATGGGGAATGAAATAATATTCTTAAATACAATGTTAGCGGATCGGCTAACGCATACGAATAGAAAAAATAAAAATATCTTTTCCCGATATGTCTATACGGTATTGTTGACCAAATTATTATACCGATATAAAATATTATAGGGATAGTCTTCATTTTATTTTGTTTAGATATTAAAAATCATATCGGTAATAAAAAAATACTAAATTGTAATAGCAAAAATTACAAATACAATTTATAAATTCGCATATTATTGTGGTAAACGGAGAAATATTTGTAGAAGTGACTAAGTTAAATTATAAAAGTGACTGAAACAGGCAACTAACACGCAAGTTAATTTTGTCTTCAAAGACATTTTAAGAATTTACACAATATGCATTATTTTTTTAATAGCCCCAAAATTGTTTTCATTAAAATATGGTTAGCCACAGGCTTTGGTAAGAATTTATCAGCGCCGGCAGTTAAAGCATTTCTTCTGTCCTGTTCCATAACATGAGCAGAAAGACAGAGAATTGGGATATGTTTATATTTATCTGAGGTTTTCATTTCTCTTGTAATTTGTAAACCATTTTTATTCCCCTTTATTGCAATATCCATAATTATTAAATCAAAATTAAAATTCTCAATTAATTCATAAAAACCTTCGTTGGACCCGCAATCTTTTATTTCAAAATTATTTTGTAAGAATAATCGTAAGAATTGAAGTGTATCGTAATCATCTTCTACAATCAGTATTTTAGGTATTTCCATTTTTATTAGAAGAAATAATTTGAATAAATGATTACCATTAAAGGGAGGGGAACCATTGAAATAAATTATTCAATGATTCCCATTCCCTAAGGCCCTGCCCTATAAACCAAAATAACTAGTTAAATATAAATACTGTTTAACTAAAATGAATCAGTACAATTACGTAGTTTCATCTAGGAAGAATTCGTAGAAAAATCTAGGAAGAATTCGTAGAAGAATCCAGGAAGAATTCGTAGAAGGTTTTAAAATAGTATGAATTTAGACAAATTTGTACGTTTTAGAGCTTGGGAACTTTACGATTGGAAATTTTATAATCAAAAGTCAGCTGACATGGCATATTTTGTTAGTGCTACGCTGGTCTTTAGATTCAGCTTTTGCATTAAATTAGTTTTGTGCGTATCAACAGTACGCGGGCTAATGGAAAGTTTTTCAGCGATTTCCTGATTTGAGAGACCGCCAGCAATATATTGTAGAATTTGTTTCTCTCTATTTGTTATTATTACTTTATCTGTAAGGTTTAAGTTATTTTCTTCATCAATTTTTTGCAATAAAATATCTATCACCAACTGCAAAATACTAGAGCCAATATACTTTTTTCCGCGGGCAACAGTTTTGATTGCCGTGACTAATTCTTCCTTTGTAATATTTTTATGTAATATCCCCGAAGCTCCATTCTTCAATGAATTAATTATATATTCTTCATTCTCATGCATAGTAAGAATTAAAACATTTATAGAAGGATAAATTTGTTTTATTTGTTTTGAAGTTTCAATTCCGGAAATATCCGGCATTGATATATCTAATAAAACTACATCAGGTTTAAGTTCGGAACATTTTTGAATTGCAGCATTTGCATTTTCAGCATCGCCAACAATTTCGATCTCAGGAACATCTTCCAATAAACTGCTTATGCCGGTTCTTACAAGTAGATGATCGTCGGCTATTAAAACTCTAATTTTATTTAATGACATTTTATTCCTTATCTACCTGATTATCTATCTGATTATCTATAAAAGGTTTAAAATTTTCTAAAGGAATTTCCACGATTATTTCTGTTCCTCCGCCAATTCGCGAATCAAATATTAATTTTCCATTTAAAGATAATGCTCTTTCGGACATATTAACTAAACCTAAATTATTTTTTTTTGCCGGATCATTATGAACTATTTGAGGATCAAATCCTATTCCATCATCTTCAACCATTAATCTTAAAAGGGTAGGATGTTTGACTATTTGAATACTGAACTCTTTTGCTCTTGAATGCTTCACAATATTATTAAGCGCTTCCTGAGAAATTCTAAATAATCCAAGCTCAATTTCCGGACTTAATCTAAAATCCAATTTATGTGATTGAAAAATTCCTTTAATACCGCTTTTCCTAGAAACGTCATTGCACAATGATTTTAGTGATGGTATCAAACCAAAGTCGTCTAATATTCTTGGTTTCAATTTATACGATAATTCTTTTACTTCAGTCATAGCTTTATCCAACATCAAAGAAATTTCATTTATGATATTTCCTTTATTTGTATTTGAATTTCCATCTTCTTTTAATATTTCAATATTTAATTTTATTATCGTCAATATTTGACCAAGGTTATCGTGTAGTTCACGCGAAATTTTTTGGTTTTCTTCTTCCTGCATTCTTTGAATTTTATTTGATAATTCTCTTAATTTAATTTGATATTTTTTAAGCTCATCTTCAACCAATTTTCTTTGGGTTATATTATTGAAATAAATCTGACCAAACTGCATTTCAGAAATACCCTTAATGATTACATCAAAAAATTCTTCGCCAATAATTATTGAAGATTGAGTCGTAAGACCATTTACAATATATTCATTAAAATTCAAATAATTGAAAGCCGGGAAAATAGATATTACCGATTCTCCTTCTATATTTTCCAAATTGCATAATTTTTTTCCTGCTTTATTGGCAAGAATAAAATTTCCTTCGCCATTAAACCTGAAAACCGGTTCAGGATCAAGCTCGGCAAACAGAGCCATTAGCTGTGCATTTTTTAATTCAAGATTCTCCTTTTCAACTGAATATTTTTTATTTAACGGGATGATAATGTGGACATAAAAAATATAGATTACCCCAAGGATTGCAAGCACCATCAAAATAGAAAAGACGATCGGATTATTTAATGTGAATACGGAATTTGGAACTGACATATTTCGATATTATTAAAAGATTGCAATAAACATTTCAATAAAATTGGTAATCAAATAATGAAATTAACCAAAGAATTAATTCAATTGGTGGCGAATAATGGAATGAATCTGTCATTATTAATTATTTTTAATTTTGTTAAAGATAATTAGTATTTTTTAAGAAATCATTAATAATTTTAAAATATTATGTTTAATAATAAAGTGAAGAAAATTTTAATTATTAAACGAAGTAAGGAGAATTTAATATTTGAAACAAATAACTATATCTTTTAGTTTAATTTAAATATTGGTTAAAGGAAAGTGAATGTTATCAGAGTTTCAACACGTAGGTAGGTTTTTAATATTTGCTGGTATAATTATAATCATTTTAGGATTATTCTTTTTGTTCGGAGATAAAATACCCTTTATCGGAAAACTTCCTGGCGATATTTACATCAAGAAAAAAAATTTTACCTTTTACTTCCCTATCGTTACTTCAATAATCTTGAGTCTAGTAATTAGTTTAATATTGTACTTATTCAGGAAATAAAAATGAATTGGTTAAGGAAAGATTATTTATAGGCAATCAATTGAAATCAATTTATCAATTAAATAATTACCTGTTGATTCAATCTACATAATTGAATCAACAGGTAATTAACTATTAAGATTTACCTAACAGATTTTTAATTTCATTTACTAACGTTTCTTTCGGCGTGAGTCCAACATGCTGATTGACAATTTTTCCTTTTTTATCAATTATAAATGAGGTTGGTATAGCATCAATATTTCCATACGCTTGAACAACTTCAGGGGTTGCAAATAATACTGTATAATTAATTCCCATATTTTTTATAAAAGACGGAACATCTCCCTTTGTATCTGTGTCAACTGAAATTCCTAAAACAACAACTTCATTTTTAAATTGTTTTTGAATGTCAATTAAATCGGGAATGCCTCTTCTACATGGCGGACACCAGGTTGCCCAGAAATCAATAATTACAACTTTACCTTTGTAATCAGATAAACTTACTTTCTTACCTTGAGTATCAACCAAAGTAAAATTTGGAGCTTTATTGTTTCCAGAATTCAAATCGCCATTATTTGCATTTTCTGTTGCAGGTTGAGTTTGACTAATATTCAAATTGTTCTGATCGTTTTTTGTTTCGGATGCATTTTTATTACATCCTAACATAGAAAATGAAGTGGTTAATAAAAATAAAACAACAAAATATCTTTTCATCTTTTTCCTTTAAATTTTAGATTTATTTATTCCCGGTATTCATTTGTAATCTTTGATCAACTGAGGTACTGGGATTATTATTTTTTTCAGAATTATATCCTGGAGGATATGGCCCATGACTTGGGACTGATCTGGTATTATTTACAATGAAAAAAATTAGTAAAATCAGAAGAAACACAATTGTCCAGAAAGTGTTTTTATATTTCGGATTAATTAACGGCTTTTTTTCCTGAACTTTTTTACCAATTTGACGTTCTTTTGGTTTAGATTTTTTTTGTGCCATTTTTTTTAATTCTTTCAGTTATATGATGAATGCTTTTCAAATTCGATTCTAAAAATAATAAAATTTAATTTTCTAACATATTACTTAACTAGTGGAATAATTAAAACAATTTTAGTTGATTGTCTTTCTTTTTATGAAAAAGATCGGTTCTCAATTTTATCCGCGTTTGGTTAAGACCATATTTCTTGCAGCTTAAATCAAAAAGATCATGAATAGCCTCTGCCAACTCACCTTCGCCCTTGAACCGCTTTCCAAATTCGGATTCGTTTAATTTTCCTCCGCGAATATCCCGGATTCTATTTAAGATTTTTGCAGAACGATCTGGGAATTCGTGTTGAAGCCAATCTATAAATAATTCTTTAACAGACAAAGGCAATCTTAATATAATATAATTTGCAAATTTAGCTCCACTATTAGACGATTCATTTAAGATTTCGGGTATTTCATGATCGTTTAAACCAGGAATAACCGGCGCAACATTTACTCCAACGGGAATATTGTTTTGAGCAATCTCTTCAATTGTTTTTAATCTTCTTTCAGGCGTTGATGTTCGCGGTTCCATTTTACTAAGCAGCTCTTTATCTAAGCTTGTAATCGATATTACAACCGAGACTAAATTCAGTCTTGCTAATTCTTGTAGAATATCAACATCGCGCAAGATTAAAGAATTCTTTGTAATTATTGATACGGGATTTTTATACTTTAAGCAAATCTTCAGTGCACTTCTTGTAATTTTAAGTTTGCGCTCAACCGGCTGGTAGCAGTCGGTATTGCCGCTGAACATTATCAGATCGGGAACATAATTTTTATTATTAAAATGCTCTTCAAGCAGGCGCGGTGCATTTTCTTTAACCATAATTTTAGTTTCGAAATCCGTTCCGGAAGAAAAACCTAAAAATTCATGAGTAGGTCTTGCATAACAATAAATGCAGCCATGCTCGCAGCCTCTGTAAGGATTGAATGAATAGTCGAAAAAAATATCGTAGCTGTCATTTGTTGAAATAACGGATTTGGAATCGTCTTTAAAATATTCGGTTTTAATTTGCAGCTCGCCGTTATCCTCAGCAAAGTAAGACTCAAATTCAGGATTTGATTTATCGATGTACATTCTTTCAAACCTGTTCTTTGGATTTGATTGAGCGGCTCTGCCTCTAATTTTTTGTGCATTCATAAAGCTTTGAAAAAATAATTTCAATTAAAGTTAGCTATTTAGTTTTTAATCGGATGTGCTAAAAAGTATCCGGCAAAGATTGGCTGCCAGGTAAAAAAAATTCAATTGAGTTTAAGTTCTCAATTGAATTTTTAAATTATTAGGTGTGTTTGAAAATCGATGTTACATTGATCTTTTACGAATGCGATAAACAATATATGATCCGCCTATCAATACAAAAAAAGATCCAAAAACTATTGACACAGACATAACAATTAAAGAATATAAATCCACTTGATATCCTCTCACAAATTCAGTAGATGGAATTATTATTAGAATTATATTTTATAAAAGTATAAAACATTTTTTCTTTCTCGTATCAACATAATGAATGAAATTTTTATTGTAAAGTTTATTTTAGATTATCAAATTCATTTTTAGTTTTTTTTCGCTTAACGGCTTCTTATAATCGATAAGTGGCATGAATAATTTTAACCGTATTTTACAATTTTCCTTTTTTACTAGTAATCCAGCTATTTAAATCTTGTTCGGTATTGAAATCAAATCTCCTGGAATATTTTTTATTACCTCAAGTAGGTTGTTCTCCGTTAAATGCATGAATTATTAAAACTTATTTCATGAATAAACAAACTCAAATTCTAAATGGTGAGGGAAAAATATTACGAAATAATTTTTTCTATATAAGAAAAAATGTGACTGCGATAGTTTTTCAATTCGATAAAAAGTCCTATCTTTTTTATTTCTTCAACTGATCTTAAATATTCGACATCATTCAAGAGATCAATTAATTTTATTTCTTTTTCAGTAGTTGCCAAATTGAGTTTAAGCCTGCACTGAGATGTATAATCAGAGTAATTGATTACAATTAGTCTTGATTCAACATTCAACTTCCATTCCCAAGCAAATATATTTTCAAAAGAATTATTATTATTTGAAACTGGAATTGGATCAAGATATTTCCACTCCCCTTTTCTAAATATTTCTGATTTGATTATTGAAAAGATTTTTACATAATGTTTCTCAACCGATTTAGAGATTTTCTCATTTGGGAAGCGCCCAAGTTGAACAGGCAATTTAATTTTCTTCCCTTCAAACTGACCGTCATAAAATAACTTCATACCTTGAATTGTACTCATCAAAACTGAAGCAGCAAGCGATTGTTTTTTGCCAAATTTATCAACTGCTCTTTGTTCATCATGATTTTCTAAAAATCTAACTGAATGCATTTGAAATTGATTTTCAGCCATAAGATGTGCCTTTACACCAGACACATCATTTGCAAAAAGCCGGTCTGTTAAAATTTTATCATAAGTAAAATCAAAACCGAGCTGCTGCAAATTCCACTCTAAATCCCAATAAACTTCGGCTAAGAAAATAAAATCCGGGGCTTTCGTTTTAACTTTTTCAATAGCAGTTTTCCAAAATTCATCTTTTGGTTTTTGGAAGTTTTTTTTATTTAAAACACCAAGCCAGGTGTTTTCAAAAACATTATTCAGTTGAAGCATTGCCATATCACAACGAACGCCGTCGCATAATTCTGTCATGCGCAAAAGTTTATTAATCATAAACTCACGGGCACTGTCACTAAAATAATTCACCTGAATAGTATCTGTCCAAGCTGGAAATAATGGATCTCTACCATGCGCAAAAATATTTTCATTCCCGGATTTCGTTTCAAAAAAAGTATAAGGATCATTTGAAAGGAGTTCTTTATCAGCTTGAATAAATATTTCCGGATTTGATTTAATTAATTTTGATTCAGCTCCAAAATGATTGGGAATAAAATCCAAAACTAGTTTTATGCCCAATTCATTTAACGCTTTTTTAAATATTTTTAGATCGGAAATACTTCCTAATGTTGGATTAACTTCGTAATCATCAATGGCAAATGGAGAACCAATAACATCTTCTTTACTCCAATCAGGAAGAGCTTTGTTATAAGATGAAATTAAATCAGCAGAGAAACAACATTTATCAATAAGCTCCGGACAAGTTTTCCAAATTCCCAGCAACCAAATTATATCAATTCCTTTGCCTGCTAAATCTTCAAATATTTTTATTGGAATTTTAGATAAAGTAGTCCCTTTTTCAAATTGTTTGATCCAGACACGCGTATTTATTTCATATAACTTAGGGTTGAGAAGCATTTACTATTTTACAAGTTATAATAATGAGTGAAAAACTTTATTAAGGAATACGTAAATATTATTATAAAAAACCTATAAGTAAAATGCTGCTTCTTTATCTATCATCCAATCAATTATTCCATCGGTTGGTTTTATTTCGGAGGCAGGATAATTTTTGCTGATTGGCAGTCCATTTAATAATTCAGAAATTACTTTAGCTTTACTTTTCCCTGTCACTATGAAAGATATTCTTTTAGAATTGTTAAGTACTTCTTTAGTCAAGGAAATTCTTTTTTGTCCAGTTGCCGGATGTTGAGCAACTCCAGCTATATTTCCTGACTTGAGCAAGTAGGAAAAGGGAGGGAAAAAAGGTGTGAAAATAGCTTGAAATAGTTATTTTTAAATTGCTTTGTCATACTAAGAGGCAATTTCAACTATGTTTCACCTTCGCACAACAAGAACTTCATCTGGAAGTACGGCAGTTCAAATCGT
>JAMCWE010000248.1 GCA_023475265.1 Bacteroidota bacterium | reverse complement strand
GATGGTTTGTTGCCTATTGTTTGTCCTATTATAGATGGAAGTAATATATCCGGTATAGGGATATTTAATGCTACTTTAGATGAAACGAAAGCTATAATGGACGAAGACCCAGGAATTAAAGCTGGCGTCTTTGAATATGAGATACACACTTGCCGGAGTTTTCCCAGAGCTGTTTTGCCAGAATAAGGTTAAACAGATTATAAATTGAAAATAAGATTCTTTAATTGTTTGGACTAAACTTAATCGGAATTGTTAATTGAACTTTGACGGGAACACCGTGCATTTCACCAGGTTCAAAACGTGTTTCCTTTACTGCCCGTTCAGCAGATTGATCGCAGCCGTAACCAATGCCTTTGAGTAAAGAAATTTTCCTAACATTACCGCGCTCATCTATAAAAGCTAAAATGTAAACAGTTCCTTGAACATTATTAATTTTTGCAGACGGCGGATAAAAAGCTCTTGCATTAATTCCTTCCATTCCTCCTATTGGCACAGGCATTTGATCGACTGCAACATAATAAATATCATTAGGAATATATAAACCTTTTTTTGGTGCGCCTGAGCCAGGTTGTCCGTTTCCTGTTCCGCTTCCGGAACCTTCTCCGCTGTTGCCGGCAATTAATTTACCGGATGAATTTCCTTTGCTTGAATCGCTGCTGGCTGTTGTCTGCGTCTCTTTTTTTTCTTTTTTAGATTTGTCGCTTATTGTTTCTTCTTGAGGTTTTCTTTTTTCTTTTACTTTAATCTTTTCAGGCTCTTTCTTTGGTATTTGCGGTGCCGGCTCATCAATACTTCCACCTGGTGATCCAGGCGAATTAGTTTCAGTTGTGCCGCCGAAACCAATTTCAACAAATTGATCTTTTATTTGCGGGCTTTTTTGATTGACAATAAAAATTAAAATAATAAACAAACAAGCATGAAGTAATATTGATGTAAACGAGGAAAGATTATTGACTGTAAGTAATTTCATTTTTACATAAAAGATCACAAATGAGTAACCAAATTTGAAACAAAAGAAGATAAATTAAAACTTAAATTATAATGAACTTTTTTTGTATATAATTCTACCATGACTTATCAATTTAATTTTTAATAATTAAGATTAATAAACGCCAGGGTAGGGAAGACTTGATATTACTAATTCATTGTTTCTTCAAAGTTGCCATAAGAAGTTTTGTAGCACCCGCATTTTTCAGTGCATCCAGCAGTTGAACCACATTTCCATATATCGCATCTTTATCCGCCTTAACAATTACATCTCTATTTCCTTTTTGAATAAATTCAGATTGTAACTCTGTTGGAAGTTGAGTGATATCAACAATTTTATCATTTAAGTAAATTTGATTTTTATTATTTAAATAAACTTCTATATTATTATTTATAGTTGTTTCTGCTGAAGATGATTGCGGCAGTTTTACTTTCAAAGCGCCTGTAATTAGAAACGGACTAGTAATCATAAAAATAATTAATACAACCAGAATTACATCCGTAAATGGTGTAATATTTATTTCAGAAAATTCTTTTTCGTCTAATTTATACCGTCTCATGTTTCTTTCTCAGTTCAAGAGTTTTAACAATTCTAATTGTTTTTTGAATAGCTTCATCATAAAGAGGCATACTCAACTTCAATCGTTTAATAAAATAATTGTAAAACATAACTGCAGGTACGGCAACAATCAATCCGGCGGCGGTAGCAATTAAAGCATCTGCTATTCCGCTCATTACATTAGTATAATTAGATGAATTATTTATTGAAAGTGCATTGAACGATTTAATAATTCCAACAACTGTTCCGAACAATCCTATAAAAGGTGAAATGCTTCCCAAGGTTGCAAGTATTCCCAATCCTTTTTCCATCTTAGCGATTTCTTTATCCAACTGATTATAAGCAGAAATTTCCAATTCGTTTTTGGGATCTTTATAATGTTCGAGGATATGTTTTACAACATTTGCGAGCGGACATTTTATTTTCATTATAAACCAATTCCATGAACTTGTCTTACAAAGGAATAACGTTTCTTTTAGATCTTCCGAATTAAGACTGTTATAAATACTATCCATGAAATCAGTAATTATTTTTTCTGTTATCCCCTTAAAGGTGATATATTTTTCAATGATTACTTTAACAGAAAGCAAAGAGCAAAAAGCTAGAATAAAAATTACATAGCCGCCCTTCGCAATCAAGTCAAGCAAACTTGGGCTTTCCATAGATTATCCTTTCCCAAAGAAATTACAACATTATACAATTACAAAAATTTTAAAAATTCACATTACTAATTTGTTGTATCTGTTTCAATAATAGGTTGTGCCGCATCACCATTAATTGCTGCTTCAGTACCGTTATTATTCATGAGACGATGCATAATGCTATGCTTGCGTCCGTAGAAGAAATAGATTACCATACCAATTAGCAGCCAGCCGAAAAGACGTAGCCAATTTTCTTCTGGCAATGAGAACATCAAAACCAAACAGATAATAATTCCGAGTATAGGAACCAGTGGAACAAACGGTGCTCTGAACGGGCGCTCAGCTTCGGGATGTGTTTTTCTCATAATCAGAACCGCAGCGGAAACTACAACGAAGGCGAACAATGTTCCTATGTTGACTAAGTCAGCTAAAACTTTTAGCGGTAAAAAACCGGCTAAAATAGTTACAAATACTCCGGTAAGAATAGTTGATTTCCAAGGTGTGCGAAACTTATGATGAACATCGCCAAAGAATTTAGAGGGTATCAAACCGTCTCTTGCCATTGCTAAAAAGATTCTTGCCTGGCTTAGCATCATTACAAGTAAAACAGATGTTATTCCGGCAACGGCTCCCAGGGAAATTAAAAACTGCGCCCACACTAAGCCTACTTGTTTAAATGCATCTGAAACAGGTGCATCAATATTTATTTTATTGTAAGGAACCATACCAGTAAGTATAGCAGACACTGCAATGTAAAGAATTGTGCATAAAATTAATGAAACAATAATTCCTATCGGAACATCTCTCTTAGGGTTTTTTGCTTCTTCAGAGTGAGTTGAAACTGAATCGAATCCGATGTAAGCAAAAAAGATTAGTGCTGCACCAGCTAGCACTCCTTCAGGAGCGCCGCTTGGACCAGATTGCCCGAATAATGTTTTTCCGAATAAACTAATTCCGGTATAACCGTAAGGCGCGAAGGGATGCCAGTTGGCAGTATTAATGTAAAATGCACCAACTATTATAACCAGCATTACAATAGCTAATTTAGTAATAACAATCCCAGTATTAAAACTTGCGCTTTCTTTAATTCCCTTAACAAGAATAGTGGTAACAATAAGAGTAATTATAATTGCGGGTAAATCTAAAACTGAACCGGTCGCTATTACATGTCCAGTTTGACTACTAATATCAAACGGTGCAGTTGAAATAATATGGTC
>JAMCWE010000269.1 GCA_023475265.1 Bacteroidota bacterium | reverse complement strand
ATATTCTGATCATTGCCATGCAAAATGAGTACTTGTTAATTTTTCCGAATTTATCCAATGAGATGACTCTCCCTTATAATTATTTACAACTTCGCTAATCGAATATTTTGGATTTAATGATATTAAAACATGGCAATGATCAGAATATCCGTTAATTATATCAATGAAGAATCCCTTTTCTTCTGCTTTGTCTGATATGTGTTTAAATATCTTGTGTCTAATTTCATCATTTAAAAATGGATAACGGTTTTTTACACTCCACACTAAATGAATCCATATTTTATAATAAACATGCCTCATTATATTTCTCATCCAAATTGTTATTAGATATTAACGCCATAAATGGCGTGGTAATTTTTTCTTTCTTTATTTTCCCAGTCGTAAACGACTGGGCTATTATCTTTAATAATTAATTCTTCTATAAAAAAATTATACTATTCAATAATCCGTTTCATAAATATCAATCTATTCATTAGCCCATCGCATCAATAGTTCAGCAATTAGTAACTCGCTTGTTCAATATTTCGCCCGCCATTCAATAGCCCAATCCCATCAATAGCCCAGCCATTCAGATTAAAATAGCCCAGCCCTTCACGGCTGGGAAAAGAAATAATTAAATTACTCTGCAGGGCATTCATGCCCTTACTGCTCTACGCCGGAGGATTACCCGGTGGTTCCGGAGGCGTATCCGTTCCGCCATTGCCGCCTCTTCCGCCGCCGCCCTTCGGTATCGGCTCGAAGGCTATCAGCATCTCCGGGTCGTCTGCAAAATTCGCCTTTACAAAATTCGTTATCTTTTTTATCTCCGACTTGAATACCTTTGCAGCGTTATCCCGCAGTTCGGTTGCCGCCTTCTGATCTTTTTTAGCCTGCTTCTGATCCGAACTGGCTTCTCGAAGTCTGTTTGGCATCGATTTAAGACTCGCAATATCCTCAGCCGTCATACCGTTATCTGTTAAATCTGTTTGGTTCGCTTCGCATGTTCCTCCAAGATATTCACAGCGGTCTATTATTCCATTATAACCGCCGGTTATTGTTTCGTCTACTTTGAATAATTTCAGCTTTGCCTTGTTTTCACCATACGTACTTTTCACTGTAAGATTTGTTTTGCCGATCAGTCTTTCTGCTTCAGCTTTTGTCTGGTTCTTCTCGTTTGTTTTTGCTTCAGCCGCCTCCACTGATTTTGCCTGATCGGAATCTGTTGTATTAAGTTTTGTCTGTGCTGTGGTATATAAATCGTATTTTACCTGCTTGAATCCTTTTCCATCAAGCTTAGTGCGGTTACTATCCATAGCTTTTTTTATTGAGTCCCCTTGTTCCTGCAATTGATCTATTCTTTCGTCCACAATTAGCTCCTTTTTTTTGTTTATAGAATTTATTCTCCGGAGAGAATCCTATTATTTGTTAGAACACAACAATTTTTATTTAATTTAGAACAATTATTTCTTGGAAAACCCTTAATTCTGATTAAAAATGCAGTTTCCCATATTTGAAATGTGATTTACTGACATAAATCAGTCATTTTCAATCCTGAATCGGTAATTTTTCAACACGGTTCAGTCATTTTAAAAGTCAAATCAATGATTTTAAAAGTCAGATCGGTCATTTTAAATCTTGGATCAGTGATTTTAAATTACAGTTTGGTCATTTTAAAAGCTGGATCAATGATTTTAAAATCCAGATCAGTCATTTTAAAGTTCGTTTCAATGATTTTAAAACTTCCACCAATCATTTTAAAAACCATTTCAGTCATTTAAAATGTTGAAACGGTCATTTTAAAAATCCTTTTGGTCGTTCTAAAAGACGTTTCAATCATTTAAAAACTTGATTCGATCATTCTTATTTTCTATCCGGTTATCTAAAAAATTATTTCTAGAATTTTAACAATAGAATAGACCGTTTTAAATTCCGGTCATAAAGACTTACAAAAAGCAAGCGTCATTCAAAATTGAAGTTTTAATTAAATCGATTTGGTAAGTAGTCAGATCCCCCTGTTATAAAAGAACTAATTGCCCCTATTATTGCATGTCATCTCCCTAATCATTTAATCATGCAATTAGTTCTAAAGTTAGATATATGAATTATTGCAGTTGGTTATTTTTAAGTGAGTGTACATTGAAAGAGCCCCTTTCATGTGTTATTAAAATTTTGTCGGGTTTAAGTTCTAAAATTTATTTGGGATTTAAAAACTTGATTCGATCATTCCCATCCTAAGGCTGATTCGCTACCAGCTGAAATAACTCGCCAACCTGAAACTTGACAACCTGAAATTTGATAACCTGATAACCTGATAACTATTAATTATATTCACGGCGCAAGTCTAACTAATTTCCATTTATCTTTTTCTTTAAGATAACTAATTCTATCATGCAGCCTGTTTTCTCTCCCCTGCCAGAATTCAAATTCATCAGGAATAAGTTTAAAGCCTCCCCAAAACGGCGGCAGTGGGACCTCCTTACCTTCATATTTTATTTTTATATCGACAAATCTTTTTTCTAAATAACCGCGATCCGGTACAATATTGCTTTGATCGGAAGCCCATGCTGCTAGTTGACTTTCGTACGGCCTTGAATGAAAATATTCTTCAGATTGTTTTGTATTTACCTTTCCTATTTTACCGTAAATTCTAATTTGTCTTTCAAATTCTTTCCAAAAAAATAAGAGCGAAGCGTTAGGATTTTCAATTAATTCTCTTCCCTTTTTGCTATCGTAATTTGTGTAGAAGATAAATCCATCATCATCAAATCCTTTTAAAAGAACAACCCTTACACTTGGATTAGCTTCCTTATCCGCAGTGGCTAAAATCATTGCACTCGGATCAATTACATTAGCTTTTATTGCTTCTTCCATCCACTTTGAAAATTGTTCGAATGGATTTGAATCGACTGTTTTTTCATCTAATCCAGTAAATGAATAATCTCTTCTAATTCTTGATATATCTGTATTTTCCATCATATTATATATACAACTTAAATTTTAGTTTTCTATGGTATATTTGTTTTATTAAATTTGGCAGCATCATTTTTTAATAATACACAAATTTTAGCAGATCAAATGGAAACTAGCCGGTAAAACTAGACTAATTTCTATTTGTTTTGCTTGATAAATTTAACAATAAAAATTACAACAAAAAAAATAACGAGCAAGATGAAATCCAGTGATCTAACTAAAGAACAAAAAGAAGAGCTTGAAAGATTTGGCGCTAACACTTGGTTTGTAGAATATTTACATAAACAATACGAAGAAGATCCTTCCGAAGTTTCTGAGCAGTGGCAGAATTTTTTTGGTAAAGTTACTGCAACGGAAACCGGCAACGGAAATAAAGAGGAACTAGTAAAAGAGATTTATCAGCCGGTAAGAGAAGATATTCCCATGCCGATTCCCGGCGAAGAAGACCGTGTTCAAATTATTGCTGGAAGCTCTGCAAAGATTCTCGACAACATGAATAACAGCTTATCAATTCCGGTTGCAACTTCGCAAAGGACAATCCCGGTAAAGCTTCTTGAAGAGAATAGAACTTTAATAAATCATTATCTTCAGAAAAAAAATCTCGGTAAAATTTCTTTCACTCATTTGATCGGGTGGGCAATCGTTAAAGCTGTTATGACAAACCCTTCTATGAACAATGCTTTTACGATAATCAACGGCAAGCCAAATGTTATTAAGCGGAATAAAATTAATCTTGGACTTGCAATCGACATTGAAAAGAAAGATGGTTCACGTTCGCTTATAGTTCCAAATATTAAAAATGCGAACGAAATGACATTCGATCAATTCTATAAAACTTACGATGATCTTGTTGTTCGTTCAAGGAAAGGATTGATTGATCCTTCAGAATTTTTAGGAACAACAATTACATTAACAAATCCGGGAACAATGGGAACAGTTATGTCTGTTCCAAGATTAATGATTGGTCAAGGAACTATTATAGCAACCGGTGCAATTCAATATCCGGCTGAATATCAGGCAATGTCACCTTCTACGATCTCTACTCTCGGCATCAGCAAGGTAATGAATATTACCAGCACTTATGATCATCGAATAATTCAAGGTGCAGAGTCAGGATTATTTCTTAAAGAAGTAAATGATCTTCTTCTTGGAAATAATTTCTTTTATGAAGAAGTTTTTGCCGATTTAAAGATTCCGCTCCAACCGCTTACATGGAAAACAGATTACCAGCCAAGCAATATTTCAAACCGCGGCAACACAGAAGAATTTGAAAAACAAGGTAGAGTTTTACAGCTAATAAATCTTTACCGCGTTCGCGGGCATTTAATTGCCGATCTAGATCCGATAGGCTCCCCAACTCCTTATCATGCTGAGTTAGATCCGGCTACTTACAAACTAACTCTTTGGGACCTTGACCGTGAATTCATTACCGGCGGTTTCAGTGGTTTAAGAACATCTACACTTAGAGAGATTCTGGACATTTTACAGAAAACTTATTGTGAGAAAATCGGCGTTGAATATATGCACATTCAAAATCCTGCCGAAAAGCTTTGGCTTCAAAGTAAAATGGAACCAGTTAAAAATACGCCGAACTTTGATCTCGATATCAAAAAAATGATTTTGAATAAACTAATTGTTGCAGAAACTTTTGAACATTTTATTCATAATAAATTTATCGGACATAAAAGATTTTCACTCGAAGGTTCGGAAACATTAATTCCGGTTCTTGATCTTTTATTGAATGAAGCAAGCGATGATGAAATTCAAGAAATTGTTCTCGGCATGGCTCACCGCGGAAGATTAAATGTACTTGCTAATATTATCGGTAAATCGTACGAATCAATTTTCTCTGAGTTTGAAGACATTCAAGATCCTAATTCTATTGAAGGTTCCGGCGATGTAAAATATCATCTTGGTGCAACCGGAAAATATAAAACTCGAAATGGAAAAAGTATTAATGTTTCGGTCGCATCCAATCCAAGCCATCTAGAATGGGTTAATCCTGTTGTTGAAGGAATTGTTAGGGCAAAGCAGACGAGACTGAATGACAGTACAAATCATAAAAAAGTAATGGCTGTTTTAATTCATGGCGACGCGGCTTTTGCAGGACAGGGCGTTGTTGCAGAGACGTTGAACCTTTCTCAGCTTTCAGGTTATAGAACCGGCGGAACAATTCATATAATTATCAACAATCAAATCGGCTTTACGACAACACCGGAAGATGCAAGATCATCTGTCTATGCAACTGATGTTGCAAAGATGATTCAAGCTCCGATCTTTCATGTCAACGGAGACGATCCAGAAGCTTCGCTTTGGGTTACTAAGCTTGCATTTGAGTACAGACAAATCTTCAAAAAGGATGTTGTCATTGATATGTTTGGTTACAGGCGCCATGGCCATAATGAAGGCGATGAGCCTGGATTTACTCAACCGCTTCTTTATGAAAAAATAAAGAACCATCCATCTGTAAGAGAAATTTATTCGAAAGCACTTTCAGTTAATAAAATTCTTTCTGCTGATAATATAAAAATAATGAGTGATGAAATAATCGGTGTTTTAAGCGAAGCATTTGATAAGATAAAAAGAAAAAGCATAGAGTTTAAAGCAGATGTTCCGCTTGCAGTATCGAGAGAAAAAATTGAAGCAGCAACACCTATAAAACAAACCAAGCTAACAGAAGAGGAACTAGTTAAAATTATACAAGGGATTACAAAAGTTCCAAAAGATTTTGCAGTTCATCCTAAGCTAAAAAAGTTTCTTGAAAAGAGAATTGATTTATTAGATGGAAAGATTGAAGCTGATTGGGCATTCGCAGAATCGTTAGCTTTTGGAAGCCTTCTTCTTGAAGGTACTCCGGTAAGATTAAGCGGACAAGACAGCGTCCGCGGAACTTTCAGCCAAAGGCATCTTGCTTTAACTGATATTCAATCCGGAATTGAGTACGTTCCGCTCAATCACATCTCAGCTAATCAAGCAAAGATTGAAGCGCTCGACAGTTTTCTTTCGGAAGCAGCAGTGCTCGGCTTCGAATATGGTTACAGCACTGCCGATCCGCTGGCGCTTGTAATGTGGGAAGCACAATTCGGTGATTTTGCAAACGGCGCTCAAGTTATAATTGATAACTTTATAGTTGCTTCTTACGAAAAATGGAAGCTGCCGAACAGCATTGTAATGCTGCTGCCGCATGCTTTTGAAGGGCAAGGTGCAGAACATTCAAGCGCACGTCTTGAAAGATTTTTAACTCTTTGCGCTCAAGACAATATGCAAGTATGTAACGTTACAACCCCGGCTCAGTACTTTCATCTGCTTAGAAGGCAAATCAAACAAATGATGATGATGCCGCTGATAATTATGACTCCTAAAAGCTTATTGAGGCTTCATGAAGCTCAATCACCTAAAGAAGAATTTATAAACGGAAGATTTCAAGAAATAATTGACGATCAATCGATATTAGATAAAAAAAATATAAGCAGAGTATTATTAACCAGCGGAAAAGTTTATTACGATTTATTGAAATACAGAACTGAAAATAAAATTAACAACACCGCAATTATAAGAGTTGAGCAGCTTTATCCTTATAAAACTAAGAAGATTAGAGAAATTTTATCTTCATATTACAACGCTAAGTATGTTTATTGGGTTCAAGAGGAACCAAAGAATATGGGTGCATGGAGCTTTATGGTTCCCAGATTATTGGAAGATTTAGCCGACGGACAAAAGCTGCGTTATGCCGGCAGACCTGAAAGTGCAAGTCCGGCTGTAGGTTCACACAAAATTTCGAACAGGCAGCAAAAAGAATTTGTAGAACAGGCATTCTTATAATAATTTTCTTGATATAAAATTTATATTCAGTTAATTTAATTCTGAAGATATTTTAGTTCTTACTCTTACACGTGAACTTGATCTTAAACATGAACTTTTAAAGCGAGCGTAACTCAGTTGGTAGAGTGTCAGCTTCCCAAGCTGAATGCCGCGGGTTCGAGCCCCGTCGCTCGCTCATAATCTTCAAATATTATTTTCTCTCAATTGCCATTTCATATAAAGCATTAACAGTATTCCAATTTCTTGTTGTTGCTGGTATTTTCAACTTCTTTTCGAAGAAATTATTATTCAATTTAGTTCTTCCGTAACCGCTAGGGCAAAAAATAAATATTTCATCTCCGCCAAAATGAAATTCATCACCATCGTTATTTGTAATATCCAAATTACTTAAACTCGATTGAGAAGAATGGTTATATAAAAAAGTAACGTACAAACTAGAAGTATCTTCATTCCTTTTAATTATGAAAGGATTGCTGTTAATAATTCTCTTAAGATTTTTTGTATCACGGATAAAAACTGTTACCGGGTATCCAAATGTCTTTTCTATTTTAGATTCAATCAGTTTAGTAAGCTTTGATACATCGCGTTCAGAACTGTCGAATACAACATTGCCGCTTTGAACATATGTTCTGACATTTGTCAATTTCAGCGATTCATATAAATCTTTTAGGTCAACCATACGAATCTTTTTTTGTCCGCTTACATTTATTCCTCGAAGCATTGAAATGAAAGTTTTTGTTTTTAAGACCACAATAGTTCCTTCGAATAAATTAGTTAGTGAATTTTCTTTTTCTCTTTAAGCATTTGAATAAACTTTTCAATCCGCTGAATTCTAGTCTCTGGTCTTTTTGCATCGTGAATGCGATAAAGAATTGCGTATTTATTTACTTTGTTTAATGAATTAAAAAATTCAAGTGTTCCGGGATTTTCATCCATTTTGTTTTGGAAGTCTTCAGGAATTCCAATATTTCGCTGGGACTCATAAGCAGCTTCCCATCTGCCGTCTTTTTTCGCGAGATCAATTTCTTTCTGACCTTCAGGTTTCATTTTACCAAGCTTGATTAATTCATCTGCCCTATTACGGTTTTTCTTCGACCATTTACTTTTTGATAATCGATGAGTAAACTTCTGCAACCAAAAAGTATTGTCGAAAGGTTTTTTCTGTCCATCAATCCAGCCATAACACAAGGCAGTATCCAAAGCTTCCGGGTAATAAATTGATTTAATTCCGGTTTCTTTTTTAGCGATCTTCATCCAAATTCCACTGGATTTAGAATAGTTTTTATCAAGCCATCTTTCCCACTCTTTTTCTGATTTGAATAATAGAACAGGAAGGTCTTTGTTTGCTTTCATATTTTAATTTATTAGTTATTTTAAAACAATTATTCTTTTTGAATGAAATATAATTGTTGAATCCGCTGAAGAATTCTAAATAATTACGATTATAAAAGCAAATTATATTACGATCAAAATGATTACACGAAAAACTTTTACACGGAGCCTCGCGGAGTAGGTACTGAGGAACCCTGAGAAGTAATTTCTAAGTTAAATCAAATTATATATTCGATTGATTTTCGATTTGTATTATCTAAAATTTTCAGCAATCTTATTCCGGATAACATAAAGACAAACATGCTTTGCGCCTTCTTTGGAATATCTAAACTTACTTATCAGATTATTTATTAGAAAGCTAACCTCTTCTTTTGTCCGGTTGTCATAAACTTCAAACTTCGGTGAACCAAATTCTTTAACTGCACTTTCGAATGCAGCATATTGTAAGAACGGCTGGAAAATGTGTTCCCTCAAATTGTTAATATATGTGTCGTACAACTCGTTATAAACTTCAGTATCACGTACTCCTTCATCATCAGACATTTGCTGCAAGTTCATTCCGAACTTTGAAGCGATTTCTTCACGATATTTCTTTCTTGCCCTTGAAGATACATCATTCGGAAGAAGGTACTGTTCAATTGAATTAAAAAATTGTTCTGTAATTTCAATTGTTTCCCCGGTGTAAGGACAAAGCAGCTTTTCACCAAAATCATAATTAGACGCAAAAAGATAATTCTGAATATCCTTGCTTATTCTTTCTTCATTCTGATGGAAGAGAGATTCCTTAATTTCCTGCATGATGTTGTAATTGTACAATCTGATGATTGAATCGATAAAACCTTTTGGTATGCGCTCAAAATATTGATCATGCTTTTTGAAGAATGACCTGATATCTTCCATAGTTATCTGAATTGCTTCATCACTATTTCCGTTTAACTTTTTAGGAATTGAATTAAAGAATTCATTAAAAATATAGAGCGATTCTCTGCCCGAAAATCCAGTCTTCCCTTCTTTGTCAGATTCTTTAATAATATTTCTGCGTAAAACTTTATTAAATTTTTTATAATCTTCGTCAGTAAGCCAATCTGGAATTTTATTAGAGTAGATGCTTAGCTTTAGCAGCAATAAATTTTCATCGCAATATTCTTCATAGATTTTGGGATCTTCAATCCATTCCTTTATTGCCGGAGACTCAATATTAAGCCGTGAGCTTATAATTATTTTCGCAAAATTTTCCAGCACGCCGGGAAGGAAATATTTCTTTATTTGATTTCCGAATGTGTGATAGTAAATTTTTACTTCTTCGGAATAATTTAAAATGTAATTAACACTAATTTCAATTATTCGATCCTTAAAAGATTCGGGCGATGCAATTTTTTGTTTATCCTCCGGATTCATTACAGCGATAAATAATGAATTAACATTCTCTTCAATATCACCGATCTTATGCAGTCCTTCGCTTAAGATACCGTGAAGATTTAGAAAACGTTTTTCATTTTCGCCTTTAACATCCATAATAACAAATACGCCGTTGTTAGTTTTAGCGTAGCGCGAAAATATATATTGAATTAGATTACTGTCGCGGAATCTTAAACTAAGCTGCCGCTGAAGTTCGTCATTTGAAAATGCGATGTTCTCCGGCTCTTTATCCGCAGAGTTGAATACGCTTATTCCGTATCCGAGTCTCCGGTTATACGCATAACGCTTTGCGTAAACCATATCAAACACATCAGCAGGCGATCTTAATCTGTTGATAAGAGCATCGTAAAGTGATGAACAAATTGTGCAGGCGTTTTCAGTAAACAGCCATTCATATTCTTTTTTGTAAAAGAAGTCCAATCGCGCCGTATCTTTTACCAGCTTTTCAAGAATTTCCGCACGGTATTCTCTCGGAATAATTAATATAGGGTGATCATGGCTCGGACAAGGAACTTCCAGCTTATCGGAATTCAAATTTTGAGGTCGTACAACTGAACCTTTCTGAAAATAATATTCCTCAATCGCTTCTTTAATAACCGGTGAAATGTTCACGCCGATTTTCAAATTATCAAGACGCCATAGCACTTCGTAATTTATTCCTTGATGGCTGTGGGTAAATTCTTCAAACTTCTGAAGAAGATTATTTAAAAAAGTGCTCTTGCCGCTTCCGGGCGGACCGATAAAAACATAAATTTTATTTTGCTGGGTTCCTTCTCTAAATGAATCAGCTAAGCGCAGCAGCCTGTTTGCAAGAGGAAGGTCGGTAAAGAAAGGAGTATCGGTATTTTCAACAAATAATTTATCGCAATTAATTGTTTTATAATTTATGGTTTCAGGATCATCCTTATATTCATCTTCAATAACTATGAAATGGTAAATCATATCGCTGAACAGTTGAAATACATTGCGGAAGTATAGATGCGGATCTTCGCGGGCTTTTGTTAAAAAATCGCTGAAAGGAATTATGGTTCCTTCTTCGGATCTTTTTAATTTCCGGTCAATCAAATTTATTATATCATGCGATTTATTATTCCTAGTCATACTCTCAAACATTTTCCTATTTAATAACTTCCTTTTTTACTTTTCTATTTTCAACAGTGTACAATACTTTTCTAAATAAGGGTTCTAGGTCTAAAAAATTATCTGCATTAAGATTCTCATTTAATTTCATATTATCCCAATCAAGTTCCATAGTTTCGAGAAGAACCTTTTTACCCCAAAGATATTCCAAACCGATCATTGTGTTCGGAATATATTCCGGATACAATTCTTTTCCTTCAAAATGATGATGTAAAAATAGTGAACCATTGTTTTCTCTAGCGAATGTTATGAACGGCGGATGGTAAAGACTATCGAGTATCATCGATTTATAATCTTTTGCCTTTTTACTTTTCACATAATATTCTTTTACATTTTTCTCGTTGTTTATCCGCTGTCCGACAACCATCAATTTATAGCGGTCAACAAAATCCTGCTCAATAAAAGTACTTAAAAAAGTCAGATCACAGAAATTCTCGCGGACATGAAAAATAAAATCCTTGCCTTTCCCGTTTGAAGTATCAAATTTTTCTCTTCTGTCAATATCATTGAGCTTTCTAAATTCATAAGAATATTTTCCTTTGTTTGCCAAATCTTCAATGTGCATAAACAACCGCCAGCCGATTGCATAAGGATTTAATCCAACTCGTGATAAAGAAGTAACTTTAGCATTTACTTTTGCAAACGCTACTTCGTGACCATGTATGCGGTCATCCATTAAAAAAAGCTTTTCATGCCAATAACTTGCCCAGCCTTCGTTCATTATTTTTGTTCTTATTTGAGGAGAGAAATAAAGTGATGTATCGCGAACAATTCCCATTACAGATTTTATCCACAGATTATCTTCTTTATTTATAAACTCGCTTTCATCAATCAAGAACTGCATTAAATCCTGGCTATTTTTTTTCTGGTGTTCTTTCTGAAATTTTTGGAACAAACCTTCAAACTCTGGATGCATTTCATTTACATTCATCAGAAATAATTCTTCGCGTGATTTATCGCCGCCTTCCTCAACCAAGTTGTACCTATCAATTTCTTCCAGATACGTTTGCATGCTGAAGAGCGATTTGTTCTGAAGAAAATAGTTGAAGTAATAATCTATTTGATCCGGCAGTTTGAACAATTCATTATCTTCTTTTTCTTTTAAAGCATCGAAATATCCGACCAGATTATCAATACCGCGGGTAAACTCAATTACATAATCTACAATTCTTCCTTTCTGCGATCTTAGGCGGGAAACTATTCTTTTCTCAGTTAAAGCTTTTTCTTTAAAATCATAATCCCATGTTTGTTCAAAAAACTTGTTGTTCTGAAAAAAATCTATATGCGCAATTACATGATAGAAAATCATTACATTCATCCAATCGGGATTCTCATTATTATAAAATGAAATTGCCGGACGAGTGTTGATTACTGTTTCATAAGGATTATTCGGAAAATATTCATACTCACCTTTGCCGCGCAATACTTCAATATCCTGCAGCCAATAATCGTAAAGTGTGGGAATCATATTTTTGGGTGAGAGTTCAAGCAGATCTGAGTTTGTAACCATGTACTCAAGCGTAGCTTTATCAAAACGCAGACCGGCATCGAGTGCACGCTCTTTGCAGCCTTCCATTATCTGTTTTGTATGCTGATCAATTAATTCCATATAATCTTAACTTATTAAAACTTTAATTCCATGTACTATTCTTTCTTCGGTAGCTTCCGAGGCAACAAACGAATCCAGATGAAGAACATCGGGATATTTTTCAAGAAGTTTTGATTCCTTAATATAATTTTCAACTACGGTGTTGTTGTGCGACGAAAAATTATTTTCGGCGATTGTAATTCCGACACGACTTGCATATTTCAAAATCTTCTCTAATTCTTTTACCGATTTCATTTCATCATCTTCCCAATCATCCCCGTCAGTGCCGTGAAAAACATAAATATTAAAATCTCTTGCGAGATGTTCTTCTTCAACAATTTTATTTACCATTTCATATGCAGAGGAAACATCCGTTCCACCGGCAACAGATTTATTAAAGTAAGTATAAAAATCCGGCACTTCTTCAGCTTCCGTATCATGGACAATAAATCTGCTTACAACTTGTCTTTTATATTGATACACAAGCCAGCTATTGATATATATATGCTGAGTTACAATTACCTCCGTAGGTTTGCCCTGCATCGATCCGGAATAATCTCTTAAGAAAAAAACAATTGCTTGAGATTCGAAATCTCTTTCGCGGGATAAAATATGATAAACACGGTCGTTCGGTGTAATTATCATCTTTGTAGAATCGATCGGTTCATCAACTGAAATATTTCCAAGAGCTAAATTGGTTTTTACAACTTGTTTCAATGTTGATTTTTTATCGATGATTTGACCGTGTCCGCGAAATTTATCAGTTAGATCATAAGTAAATTTTGTAAGCGAAGTTTTCTTTCCTTTTTCTTTTATGTTCGGAAGCTCAAACTGTTCAGTAAGTATCCTGCCAATTTCGTAAGCTTCGGCGCCAATACCATGCTGACCGCCCTTGCCTTGTCCGGCACCTTGACCTTCGCCTTCATCTTCGCGCAAAGATTCTTCCTCAATTATTTCTCCTTCTTCCTCATCGCCGTTTCCGCCAGTACTAGAGCCTTCGGGACCGGTTGGCGCTCCATTCCAATGATAAAATTTTTCTTCGTTTGTTGTGGGAATAATTATTGTTTTCCCTTTACCGTCTTTAGAAGGTTTTACGAGTCTGCCTAATTTTATTTTTCGCGGGAAGCCGTCTTTTTCTCTAAGCTTATCACGCTCCAATAATTTATCGAGAGTGAATAACCGGCTTTGTGTTGTACTTTCTACATCAAAGTGAAGCAGGACATCATTATCGCGAAAATCATAAAAGCTTTTCGGAAGCTTTGATGAATTAGGGAAAATAGAGGAATCATTATATGGAGAAAAATTATTCTTAGATTCTTCAATTATTTTTTCTTCTCGCTTTTGATTGCTCTTTTTTCCCTTTGGAATAAAATCCTTTTTTTCTGCAGTCATATTTTTAATTCTAAATTCTTAAGATTGATGATCTTGTGTACAGAAAAACTCAATAGTTTTTTGAGCACACGTTGTACAATATCCTAACTTATTTTTCATTGTTGTAACAATGCGGTTATAAAGCTTTTCATTGTCTTCATTAGTTCGATTAGCTAATGCGCCAACAAGCCCGCCGGCCGATGCTATATCTGAATTTAATCTTGTATCGGTAACAGATTTTACAAGATCAACGTTATCCATAAAATCATAATTCTTATCAGTCTGCAGACGCTGAGCATAAATTTTTCTTATCTGCCCGCGGAATGATTCTTTCTGTTCTTGAGTTTTCATTTCCAATTCATTCTCAACGGCATTAACAAATCGTTCATCAATTTTTATCGGCTGCATTTTTTTTGTTTGCGGATCGCGATAGGTTATTATTTTATCCGGACCTAAATCAGACCGCCCCATGCCTACAATCATATTAACGTACATCATTACATCTTTTTTAATTGCTTCCGGCTCATCCATAAACGCATTAAACATTTCTGTACGAATTCTTTTTCGGTAAAGGTCTTTTGCAATCTTTAAATCTTCAAAATATTTCGCCCGTTCGGTATTATCCTGAACATAATCAAGAATAACTTCTTCGCCGGCTTTGAAAACATTTAAGCTGAACATGCATTTGCCTTCGTTCGTTTCGGAATACCCGCGCTGTGTATTTATCATTCTTGCTAGATCACGCTGGCCGAGTCCTTTCTGGCCAAAGCGTTTTGTTGTATCCGATTCATGTTCAAGCTGGTCTACAATTTCCGCTAAAGTTTTTACACTTTTTTCTCCTGCAACTTCACCCGCAGCCAATTTCATCATTTCAATCGGAGTAAGCTTATCATCAGATCTTGGCAGCCTGCTGAGGGTAACAATAACTGATAATGTATACGTTAGGTTCGGATCGATGTGTAATTTATCGCCGACAAATGTTGTCTTATCTCCTTCGCCAAGCGCGTACTTTGTTAAATCTTCCTGCAGCTTATAATTTGTATTATGAGCAACATAACAGAACTTGCATCTATCTAGGATTGGTTTTTCCTCATCGTTAACACGGTAGTTTTGAACATCAGCATTATTGCTTGTGGCTATAATGAAAGTATCGATAGGCCACTTGAAAGCATCTATTTCAATTACTCTATTTTGCACAACGCCAAGATAGATTTTTAATAAGTCAGTTTTGTTCTTGAATATTTCATCGGCAAAATGAATTCCGCCGCCACCTACACGCGCCAAAGCGCCTCTTCTTAAATCAAAGCGATAAGGATTATTGGAATTTGTAATATGCAAAAGCCGCTGGATACTTTCTTCACCAACAAGATCAACGCCGCTGCTTGTAAGCTTGTCTTTAGCAGGATATTTCCCGGTGATAGTTCCAAGAGTTTCACTAATCGGAACTTTAACTATATCAATACATTCTTTTACTTTTTCAATATTATCATCAAAATAATTTTTTAAATCATTCAGAATGAATTCTGTATCAGCGCCGAGCGGGCGATAATTTTTATAAAAGTGTTCAACCTGCGGATCATCAAAACCAAGCTTAGATAAATATTCTTTATTGTCATCTATTTCATTAAACAAATTCATAGTAAGGACAACAGGATCTTCATAAGTTTGAGATTCAATTGATCTTAATTTGCCGTAGCCATCCAATTCCGCCGGAAGGCTGAAGCGAAAAGTATATTTATTATTCTCAGGAATAGAAATATATTTTCTATACATGGTAGAAAGGAAATCAACAAAAAAAGTTTTACCGTTTCCCGGCTCGCCTACAAGAACAAAAGCCATCTCTTTGCTCTCACCGTTTTCAGCGGCATCTTTTATAAAAGCAACGAACTTATTGATTACTTCAAATAGCCCGATGATGTGCTTTTTACCGTAGCGGAATTGAGTAAAGTCATACGTACTTTTCCCGTTAACTATTACAGGCTTAATAAAACCGGGATCGCTGAATAACATCCTGGCAAGAGATTCAAAAACATTTTCAAATCGGTGCTGACCTTCCTTCAGCTCCATCAAATACGAGTCGATTGTTTTTCCGTTTGTTTGCATAAGTTTCTTTAACCCTATTTTAATTTTTTACTTTTAATAAATTTAGTTGTCAACATTTCCATAATATTTTAATTGATTTAATTTTATTTTCCAAAGCAGAAATACGTACCCAATAAGTTGTTTAAATAATATTAAGAATTACAAATCAAAGTTGTGCTCGTAAAAACATTTTTTATTTCCTCTATTAATAATTTTCCGGAATAAGAACTTGATGTAGAATTATGTTCATTGGATTGAGAAAAGATTTTTGCGCTCCGGTTCCGATCTATTTTTATTATCGTGCAAGTTTCGTTTAAGTTGATGGGAAGATTAAGGCAAAAATTTATCCGAAGAAACGTAGGGATTTTATTTATGAAATTCTTTTCATTTATGAAATCCTATTTAGGAAATTTGATAAATCATTTAATTTGATCCGTCGAAGCCGGACGGGTGAATCAAATTCCTTCATAAATCAAAATAATTTTTGAAATTCATTTTGCAGGGACATCATTTATGAGGTTCACTATAATTATTTAAGATGTTATTTTTAATTTTTTAATTTAATTTTTATCAGTGTTAAACGACTAGCGCTATCACATGTATTGTTATAATTAAGTTTTTGGAAGAAACGTAACTTGCGTTTTTCTAATTCTTAACGCAATTTAAATTCTAAAAAGGTATTAAAAGATGAAAAACATTTTTAGCTGCATATTTGTGTTAATTATTTTTGTACAATATTCTTCTTATTGCCAAAATGTTAATGTTACTGATTGGATAAATTTAAATAAATACGCTAAATCGAATGAAAGTTTAGGCCTTCCCTCTGCAGATGAAAGGCGTATTGTTTTTATGGGCAACTCCATAACGGAATCATGGGCTGTTATTGACAGCAGCTTTTTTAAGGGAAATGGATATATTGACAGAGGTATTAGCGGACAAACTTCTTCTCAAATGCTTCTTCGATTCCGCCAGGACGTAATTGATCTTAAGCCGGCTGTAGTTGTTATTCTTGCAGGTATAAATGATATTGCAGAAAATGATGGCCCTATTGCGTTAAAGGATATTCTCGGCAATATTATTTCAATGGCCCAGTTGGCGCAAGGGAATAATATTAAAGTGATTATATCTTCTGTATTGCCTGCATATGACTTTCCATGGCACCACGGATTAAAGCCTGCTGAGAAAATTATAAAGCTGAACTCAATGATTAAATCTTATTGCGATAAGAATAATATTTCTTATGTGGACTATTATTCAAAGATGGTTGACGAAAGAAACGGCTTGGATAAAAAATATACCAAAGACGGTGTCCACCCAACATATGCCGGCTATAGAATAATGGACCCGCTGGTCTGGGAAGCAATTGAAAAGGTGCCCGCGGCAAAGTAAATAATTGGTCTGAGTAATTATAATTATATATTCATAATCACTACTGTCCAAGATACGAATAAGCAAAGGACGGTAAGCATATGAAATATAAAATGTTATAAAGGAAAATAGTCATAAACGATTTGAAATAATAATTAACTAATTTGCCCTCCGTTTAATTAACC
>JAMCWE010000008.1 GCA_023475265.1 Bacteroidota bacterium | reverse complement strand
AATAATCAAAAATTGGACAAGCAAAAGATGCACGCGAAGTTGCCGGGATCTTGAATCTATCCATAACCGGCTGTGTGCAGTGGTGACCGGTACGAATAGCAATACCTTCGAAATCTAAAAACGTTCCAACATCATGAGGATGAATATTATTTATTACAAATGAAAGAACGCTGCTTTTTTTCTTGGCTTGACCGATTATTTTAATTTCTTTTATCTCTGAAATTCTTTCGGTTGCATAGTTAAGAAGTTCTGTTTCGTATTTCGCAATTGAATCTATGCCAATGTTTGAAATATAATCAATTGCGGTTCCAAGCCCGATTGCACCAGCTATGTTTGATGTTCCTGCTTCAAACTTATATGGAAGAGAATTAAAAGTTGTTTCTTCGAAAGTAACTTTTGAAATCATATCTCCGCCGCCCTGATACGGTGGAAGTTCATTTAACAATTTTTCTTTGCCGTAAAGAATTCCAATGCCCGTTGGTCCGTAAATTTTATGACCGGAAAAGGCAAGGAAATCGCAGTCAAGCTTTTGAACATCAATCTTCAAATGCTGAATTGCCTGTGCGCCATCAAGCAATACCGGAATACCATGTTTGTGCGAAGTTCCAATAATTTTTTCTACTGGATTAATTGTGCCGAGAGAATTAGAAACATAAACTACTGAAACAAATTTTGTTTTTTCGTTTATCATCTTTTCAAATTCTTCAAAAACGATTTCGCCGCTGTCAGTAATTGGAACAATTCTTAATTTTAAATTTTTCTCTTTTGCTATTAGCTGCCACGGCACGATGTTGGAGTGATGTTCCATTCCGGTAATAATTATTTCATCACCGTCCTTTAGTTTACTCTTTCCGAATGAAGAAGCAATTAAGTTGATGGAATCAGTTGTCCCTTTTGTAAAAATTATTTCTTTTTCACTTGAAGCGTTTATGAAATTTTTAATCTTAACTCGTGAATCTTCAAATGATTTTGTTGAAACCTCACTTAGATAATGGACACCTCGATGGATATTAGCATTCATCGAAGTATAATACTCAACAAGCTTGTCAATAACTACCTGCGGTTTCTGAGTTGTTGCGGCGTTATCGAGATAGCACAAAGGTTTCCCATGAACAATAGTTTTAAGGATTGGAAAATCTGCACGTATTTTTTCAACGTCAAAAATTTTTGATTCGTTTTTTATAATTGTTTTATCCAATTTATAACTCTTTAGTTTTCATACTCCACGTCTTTGCAATGATTCAAAAGCGCAAAGTGGTTATTTGTTAAATCTCACTTCGAGTATCTTTTCAAGGTAATTTCTTACTTCTTCAATTTTAATTTTTCTTACGACGTCGCTTGCAAATGCATGGATCAAAATTGCGCGAGCTTTTTCTTCACCAATGCCTCTTGATTTTAAATAGAACATTGCGTCTGAATCAAGCTGGCCAATAGTTGCGCCATGGCTGCATTTAACATCATCTGCAAAAATCTCAAGCTGAGGTTTTGTATTTACCAAAGCACCGCTGGAAAGGATTATATTTTTATTTTCCTGGAATGCATTTGTTTTTTGAGCGTCACGTTTTACAATTACCTTCCCGTTGAATACTCCACGGGAATCATCGTCCAGTATTCCTTTATAATGTTCATGACTATTACAATGCGGCTTTGCATGATCTATTAATGAATGCGTATCATAAAGCTGATTGCCGGTTAAAAGATATAAACCGTTTAGAGAACACTCGCTGCCTTCATCGTTAAAATGAGAATTAATATCATGGCGGGCAATATTTCCGCCTAATGAAATTGAACATGAAGAAAAATTGCTCGCTCTTTCCTGATCAATTTCAGTTCTTGAAATATGAAATGCTTTTAAACTTTCTTCTTGAAGTTTAGCATGTTCCAAATTAGAATTTTCACCTGCAACAATTTCTGTAACGACATTGGTAAAATAAACTCCGTCATCAAGCGAAATATATCGTTCTACTATTGAAGCTTGGGAGTTTTTGCCAGCAACAAAGAGATTTCGTGGTTGCGTTATAATATTTTTTCCTGAAGTTGAAGTAAAGAATAAAATTTGAATAGGTTCTTCAACAATTTTATTATCCGGGATATAAACAAATGCACCGTCTTGTGTAAATGCAGTGCTGAGTGCAGTAAAGATTTGTTCTTTATGATTTGCATATTTCCCGAAATATTTATCAATAACCGCTGAATTATTTTTTATCTCATCAGCTATATTCCCAACTCTAATTTCGTTTTGAGCTCCAGAATCTTCGGAAGAAGAATTTTTGATAATCGAAAGTTTTGGATTGAAATGCCCATTTATAAATACAAGTACGTTGCCTTTAAGATTTTTGAACTTAAATTTTTCTATTTGCTTAGCTTGAACATCGGCCTGTGTAGCAGGCTCGAAATTGTATTTAAGTAGGGGAGCGATGTTTGTAAACCGCCAATCCTCATCATGAGTAGTAGGGAAGTTTAGTTTATTAAAATTTGAAATTGCTTCTTTCCTAATTAGATGAATCGGTTTCTTACTTTCGCCATTAAGACTATTTTCGAAAGTCTCAAAATTTTTTAAATACCATTCCTTTATTTCTAGAATATCGCTCATTTAATTCTTTCTCAGTTAGAAAATTATCCTTCAACAAATTCTTTTTGTTCTTTTAGCCAATCGTAACCTTTATCTTCAAGTTCAAGAGCCAATTCTTTTGTACCGGATTTTACAATCTTTCCATTGTAAAGAACGTGAACATAATCCGGAACAATATAATTCAAAAGTCTTTGATAGTGGGTTACAACAATTGTAGCTCGTTCAGGAGATTTTAATTTATTTACACCGTTAGCTACAATTCTAAGGGCGTCGATATCAAGTCCGGAATCTGTTTCATCCAATATCGAAAGCTTCGGTTCAAGAACTGCCATTTGTAAAATTTCATTTTTCTTTTTTTCACCACCGGAAAATCCTTCATTTACTGCTCTGCTTAACAACGATTGATCCATTTCAACAAGTTTAATTTTCTTTTTTAGATGAGTAAGAAATTCCATCGCATCAAGCGGTTCCAATCCGCGGTATTTTCTAATTTCATTCAAAGCTGTTTTAAGTAAATTCGTGTTGCTTACTCCTGGAATTTCAATCGGATATTGAAATGCTAAAAATATTCCTTCGCGTGCCCTGTCTTCCGGAGTGAGATCTATTAGATTTTTATCTTCAAAAATTATCTCACCTTTAATAACTTCGTATTCTTTTCTTCCTGCAAGAACTTGTGCTAATGTACTTTTGCCGCTTCCGTTCGGTCCCATTATCGCATGAACCTCACCTGAATTTACTTTTAGATTTATACCTTTAAGTATTTCTTTTCCTTCGATACTCGCATGCAGATTATTAATTTCTAACATTTTTTTCCTAACTATTAAGTACTTACAATAAATTTTTTAATTTGAATTTT
>JAMCWE010000040.1 GCA_023475265.1 Bacteroidota bacterium | reverse complement strand
AAGGTGATACGAGCATTGACCGATAGGGTTAATTTGGAAACGAATTAGCCTGCCGATTTGCAAAGGAGAAAGGTTTGGCTATAGTTAAAGCCCCATTCCCTTTGGATGGGGCTTTTTTTTGAATAATCATAGGAGAGAATAATGTCGCAGATTCCAAAAAAATATTTGAATTTCAAAACCGATTATGAAAAAGTCGCAAATGCATACGAAACCTTGGGCGATGCTGTTCATACTTCAGGTCCGCTTGACGAGAAAACAAGGGCTTTAATTAAAGTTGCAATTTCAACAGGGGCAAGATTGGAAGGCGCTGTTCATTCGCACACTCGTAAGGCAATTAAAGCCGGTGCTACAAAAGAAGAACTTCATCATGTAGCATTGCTTTCGCTTCCAACAATCGGCTTGCCTTCAATGATGGCTGCCTTAAACTGGATTGACGATATCTTTGAGGACAAGTAATGATTATTAATCTGGTAAGACTTTTTTGGTCGTTTTTGAAAGTAGGTTCTTTTTCTTTCGGCGGAGCTTATTCGTTGCTGCCAATCATAGAAAATGAAATAGTGTCTCAGCATCATTGGCTAACAAGGGATGAGTTTGTAAAAATTCTCGGTCTCGTCGAAATTTTTCCGGGCGCTATCTCGATTAAGTTTGCGACTTATGCTGGTTTTAAAGTTGCCGGCATACCGGGCGTCATCGTTGCAAACCTTGGTAATTTATTAATGCCTGCAGTTCTAATAACAATTGTATTTATTTTTTACAGCAAATTTGAAAGCAACTACTATTTGAAAAAAATATTCGATGGGATAAAGTTTGTAATTATAGGAATGATTATAGCAATTATGTTTAGATACTTTTTCAACATGTCGGTTGGCTGGAAGAGCATTGCGATGGTTGCCGTTGGAATTGTATTGACAGCGGTTTACAAATTGAATCCGATTGCCGTAGTAGCTATTGGCGCTGTTATTTCTGTTGTTCTGCTATGATGATGTTGCAAGATAGTTTCGGCCGAATACACGATTATTTACGGATATCTCTAACCGATAGATGCAATCTTAGCTGTATCTATTGTAATCCGGATTCTTCTCAAACTAATAAATTAAAAAGGGAAGAAGAATTATCTTATGAAGAACTGCTAAGGTTGGTCAACATTTTTGTTGAAAGGTTTGGCTTTAAGAAGATTCGCTTGACCGGAGGGGAACCGTTGTTGAGAAAAGAATTAACAAATTTCTTAAGCCCGCTTTTTGATTTGAAAAAAAGATTTGGATTCCAGCTTGGGATAACTACCAATGGGATTTTGTTAAACCGCAATGTTGATATGCTGAAGCGCTATGGATTTGATCATCTAAACATTAGTCTTGATTCGCTTAACAGCAGAAGTTTTGAAAGGATAACGGGCAGCAATAAACTTAATGACCTCATCTCGGCAATTGAAAATGCTGCCCATTCCGGCTTTCAATCCTTAAAAATAAATACAGTTATTATCAGAAACGTAAATGATTATGAGATATTGGATTTTGTCCGTTTTGCTGCGGAACAAAATCTAACTGTAAGATTTATAGAGTTTATGCCATTCTCTAACAATGGATGGAACGAGTCTTCATTTATCAGCTCGAACGAAATAAAAGAAATAGTCGAAACTGTTTATAAAATCGAAAAGTTATCTTCGCCACCTAACGTTGTTGGAACTGATTACAGTATAATTGGGAGTAAAGGAAAAATTAGTTTCATTTCTTCGATGTCGGATCATTTCTGCGCGGAGTGCAATCGTCTAAGAATTACATCAACCGGCAAACTAAAGTTATGTCTCTTCTCATCTATTGGTGAAGATTTGGATTTGAAGTTGTTGCTTCGAGACAAATCCATTCCCGATGATTGTATCTCTGAAAAAGTTGTTGCAAGTATGTCGAATAAAAAATTCAAACACCCGGAAATAATTGAACTTCGTAAACTTGAAAAGAACAATATGCTTTCGATTGGAGGATAAATGAAATTGAGCCACGTTGACAATAAAGGCAATGCAATTATGGTTGATGTCAGCAGTAAAGAACCGAACTTGCGGACCGCTTCTGCCAGTGCTGAAGTGATATTGAGCAGAGAATTGCTGTTGTTGATTAAAGACGGTTCGCTTGAAAAGGGGGACGTACTTTCTGCTTCGCGAATAGCCGGTATTCAAGCGGCAAAAAAAACTTCGGAGCTAATACCTCTTTGTCACAACATTTTTATCTCATCTGTTGCGGTTGATTTTGTAATTGATGAAAAAGAAACTTCCATAAAGATTAAATCAACAGTTAAGACAAACTCGCAAACAGGAGTTGAAATGGAAGCTTTAACTTCTGTTTCAGTTGCAGCTTTAACAATTTATGATATGTGCAAGGCGGTTGATAAATCAATTGTGATCAAGAATATTCATCTTCTTTCCAAAACCGGAGGCAAGAGTGGCACTTATGCAGCAAAGTAGTACACACGTTACGGAAAATGATTCACCTTTGAAAACCACAGGAATAATAAAAGCAATTTCAATAAGTAAGAGAAAAGGTATTCCCAAATCGAATATCGAGAGCGTTCGTTTGATTGAAAATTTTGGACTTGAAGGCGATGCTCATGGAGGCAACTGGCATAGACAGGTAAGTCTTCTTGCTATGGAGAGCATCGATAAAATGCGAAGCACAGGTTTAATAAAGTTGAGACCCGGGGCGTTTGCCGAGAATATTACTACCGAAACCATTGATATTCCACTTCTCAAAGTCGGGACCGTAATTCAGATTGGGGATATGGCTAAACTTGAAATTACACAGATTGGAAAAGAGTGCCATTCGAAATGTGCAATATATAATACTGTTGGTGACTGCGTAATGCCGCGCGAAGGCATCTTTGCGAAAGTAACAAAAGGCGGCTTAATAAAAATTGATGATGAAATAAAAATTTTGTGATTGATTATGATAAGTTATAACGAAGCAGTTGAAATAATTGAAAATGAATTCAAGCAGCTCCCGAAGAAAATTATTGAAGTTAATCTTTTGGATGCTGCCGGATTTGTTTTAGCCGAAGATATTTATGCTGATATAAATCTTCCCCCGTTCGATCATTCGAGTGTGGATGGCTTCGGAGTAAAATTTAATGGTGATAGAAAAGAATGGAAAGTTGAAGGCGAATTATCAGCTGGTAATTATAACGAATTTGTGATTACGGAAAATACTGCAATCCGCATCATGACCGGCGGGAAAATTCCACCCGGAATTGATACGGTGATTCAGATGGAAGATGTTGATGAGATCGATGGGATTATTTACGTTAAGAAAGATATTAAAATTAGATCTAAGCAAAATGTTAGAACTACTGGCGAAGACTTGTTGAAAAATGAGTTAGCTCTCTCCAAAGGAATACGGTTGAGCCCTCAGAACTTAACTTTGGCGGCAGCATGCGGAAAATTGTTAAAGC
>JAMCWE010000053.1:1111-3444 GCA_023475265.1 Bacteroidota bacterium | reverse complement strand
CTGCAGATGAAATTAATTTCTCCAGCCTGGGATTTCTAAATAAATATTCTGTTGGGTTTACATAGTGCAAAACTCTTTTACATTACTTTAAAACTAAGGGATAATTATGAAAATCAATGCCTTTTTATTTGTTATCTTCATTTTATTTGTTGTTTTACATCAAAACGTATTTTCTCAGCAAAAGAGTGAAGAAGAGAAATATACCTCACATGAAAAGCTGATATTGTCTTCAGGTATGTTATTCAACAGTCAATGGCAAACCAACGATTATATTTCTATTGAAGGGGTGCAAATGTTCATTAATTTAAGTTATCGGTATGACGATGAGTCTTTTGATCAAACTTATCCCCAAATAGGATTGACAAATGAATTTGGGATTAAAAATTTTTCCATCTTTGTGAAAGCTGGTCCGAAACTTTTATTAAAAGGAAATCTTGCTGTTGATGTACATGCTGGCTTGACTTTAGTACTTGCAAAAGGTATCGAATTTAGTGGCGGTGCTTTTATTGCATTTGTAGGCGTTAATCCGTCTTATTCTATACCCTTAAGCGACAAGTTAAATCTGGAGGTAGAAGGAGGTCTTGACATTAGTCTATTTAATAATAAGCCAATAATTTCATTCGGAATTATTGGTGTATCGTGGAATTTTAATAAATGATTTTTTTCACTACTGTCCAAGATACGAATAAGAGAGTATCTGTAACTATATATTATACAAAGTGTTATAAAGAAAAATGGTCATAAACGATTTGAAATAAAAAAGAACTAATTTACGCTCGGTTTGAACTACTAGCCAGGAGCGTATATGAACTTAGGGCAAACAATTTTCAGTCAGTTGATGGAACATTTACCTCAAAATAAATTTCGTCAATGTGTAGAACGATATAAAGGTAATTACAAAATAAAATCATTTAGCTGTTGGGATCAATTCCTTTGTATGAGTTTTGCACAACTTACTTATCGTGAAAGCCTTAGAGATATTGAAACTTGTTTAAGAGCAATGCAAGGGAAACTTTATCATATGGGAATAAAGAGCAAAGTATCGAAAAGCACGTTAGCATATGCAAACGAAAAAAGGGACTGGCGTATCTATGCTGACTTTGCTCAAATACTCATTACAATAGCAAGAGAATTATATGCATCCGAAGACTTCGAGAAAGAACTTGATGAAACTGTTTATGCACTTGATTCGACAACAATAGATTTATGCTTGTCTTTATTCCCTTGGGCTAAATTTAGAAAGCATAAAGGAGGCATAAAACTTCATACATTGTTAGATGTGCAAACAAGCATTCCAACCTTTATTTATATGACTGAAGCGAAGGTTCACGATGTAAATATTCTTGATATACTTATCCCTGAAGCTGGAGCTTTTTATGTTATGGATAGAGGTTATGTTGATTTTGCCCGACTTTATTCATTGCACTTGAACAATTCTTTTTTTGTTACTCGTGCTAAATCCAATTTTAGATTTAACCGGATTTATTCACATTCTGTTGACAGAACTACTGGTGCAATTTGCGATCAAACTATTAATCTAACCGGGTTCTATCAATCAAAGGATTATCCTGACAAGCTTCGGCGGATTAAATATTATGACACACAAACAGATAAACGTCTTGTCTTTCTAACAAATAATTTTCAATTGGAAACGTTACTCATTGCTAAAATTTTCAAAGAACGATGGCAAATAGAATTATTCTTTAAATGGATTAAGCAGCATTTAAGAATCAAATCTTTTTACGGTACTTCTCCGAATGCTGTTAAAACACAAATATGGATTGCCGTCTCTGTATATTTACTTGTGGCTATTGTGAAAAAAAGATTAAATATAAATCTGTCGCTCTACACTTTTCTACAGATTTTGAGTATCTCAATTTTTGAAAAAAGCCCAATTTTACAACTCATAAACGATATTGATTACGAATCTAAAATCTATGACTCCACTAACCAATTGAATTTATTTGACTTATAATTGGACAGTAGTGGAAGCAAATATTAGTTTACGCTTCGATTGCCATGATGTACCAATCTTTATGGGTTTTTTGATTACATATCTTGGTGAGCCAAATATTATTGGCTCAATATCCTTGGTATCTTGTTGGCCGATAATAAGCATACCAACTTCATCTTCTTTAACAAATGTAAAATTCGCAGAATTATCAAAAATAGCTTTTTGAGGCACTACCATTTGTTTGTTCAACTCTCTTACTTCCATATTCTCAACAAACACTTTTACTGTAACACTCCTTGATGACGAACTTAGAATTAGATTATAGTTCCATTTAATGCCTTTATCTAATGGATAGTAAGAGAGTTGAACAAACAAATGG
>JAMCWE010000053.1:0-1101 GCA_023475265.1 Bacteroidota bacterium | reverse complement strand
CCAATTTTACAACTCATAAACGATATTGATTACGAATCTAAAATCTATGACTCCACTAACCAATTGAATTTATTTGACTTATAATTGGACAGTAGTGATAATACATAATAAAGCAATCTAGTCTTACATATACATCTAGTATGATATAATGCTCTTAGACCATAAGTAATTAATTTGAAAACGCAATAAGAGTAATTCCTATTATTAGAAAAACAATCCCGATTATTTTAGGAATTTTTATTTCTTCATTGAGGAATATTCGTGAAATAATTGTAACCCAGATATAGTTTAATGATACCAATGGATACAGTACGCTCAGTTCACCCCTCCTTAATGCAAAAACGAAAAAAAAAGAAGATAAGATATATAATAGCACCCCAGAAATAACTTTAACATTGATAATTAAATTAAACAAAGTAAATTTTTTATTTACCATCCCGAGTTTTAGCATTAGAGGTGCAAAAGAACTGATAATAGTGCCAAAAATAACAATGATAATAGATATGGATTCAGTTTTCATATTTGCTGCCTAAACCAATAAAAGATATCCCAATGAAGATAAATAAAACTCCAAGAAACCGTATGAATACAAAATGATCACTATTAAATAAAATTGGGGAAAGGATACCTATCCAAACATAGGAAAGACCTAAAAATGGATACAAGTACGACAATTCACCTTTTTTGAGTGCTATTGCCAGAAATAATAAACTTATGGCATATAAACTGTAACCCAAAATTAAAAATGGATTAAAAATAATATTATCCACGTTTGAATTGTTAAAAAAATTCGTAGCTTCTTTAAATGACAATTGCGCTAAAGTATTTAGCAATGAACATAAAATAACAATAATAACCGCTATCCTTTTTTTGTTGATATCCAACTGAACATTAGGCATTATTAATCCTTATAAAAATTATTCACTTAAATTTGTAATAATAATTACTCGATATTACTACAAAACAAGTAATTGTATTTTCATAAATACATTTTCTCACTACTGTCCAAGATACGAATAAGAGAGTATCTGTAACTATATATTATACAAAGTGTTATAAAGAAAAATGGTCATAAACGATTTGAAATAAAAAAGAACTAAT
>JAMCWE010000012.1 GCA_023475265.1 Bacteroidota bacterium | reverse complement strand
CTACAGAAATAAAATCTACTCCGGTTTCGGCAATTTCTTTTACTGTGCTTAAATCGATTCCGCCTGAAGCTTCTATCAAACATTTTCCTTCAATTAGCTTAACTGCATTCTTCATTTCTGCCGGATTGAAATTATCAAGCATGATAAAATCAACTTTGCAATTTAAAGCTTCTTCAACTTGCTGAAGATTTGTTGTCTCAACTTCGATCTTGTAATTGAAATTATTTTTCAATTTAAAATCTTTACAATCTTCAACAGCTTTTGTAATAGTACCTGCAACGGCGATATGATTATCTTTTATTAAGAACATATCATATAATCCGATCCGGTGATTTGTGCCTCCGCCGATCTTAACCGCAAGTTTATCCAATTCCCGCAATCCGGGAACAGTTTTTCGTGTATCTAAAATTTTAGCTTTTGTATGTCTTATCTTTTCAATATATGAATTAGTTAGCGTTGCAATGCCGCTCATTCTTTGGAGAAAATTAAGAGCAGTTCTTTCCGCAGTTAGAATTGATGAAGCGCTGCCTTCAACTTCTGCAATAATTTGACCGGCTTGAATTTTTTCTCCATCAATTGTTTTTTTCGTAAAGATAAGATTTGAATCAAATATTTTAAAAAGCAGTTCAACAATTTCTAATCCGGCAGCAATTCCGTTTTGCTTAGCTAGAAAATTTCCGATTCCTTTTAAATTGTCTGTGATAATTGCAGAAGTAGTAACATCCCCGCCGCCTATATCTTCAGCTAAAGCATTCCTAATTATTTTTTCAATATCGTATCTATTCATTTTTAATTTTTCATTTTGAATTTTTAATTGTTAAAGAACGGCTTCATTGCTTCGACAAAAAATAACGGCGGCCTCGACGGCTTCTTTGTACTTTCTTTTATAAACACATGCTCAGTAAAACCTTCAGCAAGCAATTCATCAGTAGCTTTTCTAATTACACGATAATCAATATGAATTTTAAATACAGGATTTTCTTTTACGACTGAGTCAACAATTAAAATGTCATCATACTTTGCCGGACTAAAATACTTTGCGTGCGTTTCCAAAACCGGCAGCTGGAAACCTTTGCTTTCAACTAATTGATATGGCAGTCCGATTTCTCGAAGCATCTCGGTTCTGCTTACTTCGAAATATTCAAAATATTTTCCATTATACACAAACTTCATTTGATCGGTATCTGCGTAACGCACTCTTATTTCTGTTTTATGAATTAACATTTTGTTTAAAGAAATAAAAATTGATTAATCTAATTTATTAAAAGGAAGGTTAAAATGGTGATAATTTATGGTTTAAATCTTTCCCCATTCTTCCTTGGAAATATTTGCCTGTTTCAGAATTTTGGATAACAACTCTTTTCCAATATCATTTTTATGTGGGTTGGGAATTGTAATAGTCAAAGTTTCTTTTATCATAAATGGATGTTTCCCGCCTGAATAAGGTCCATCGAATCCGAACAATTTTAAGTTTCTAACCAAATCTTTTTGTTTGATTGGACCAAATGGCGGCATTAGGCGGCAGCTTCTTTTTTTATTTTTATTCTAACGCCGTCAACCGGAGGAATAGGAAGGTTTTTATAAATACGAAATAATACCCACCCTTCTAAAACTTCTTCAAGCTCATTTCTACATTTTTCTAAAGTATCAGCATTTGCATACACACCGGGGCATTCATGAATCTCACCGTAAAAAGATTTATCATCATTTAAGATTTCATATCTGGCGTGTTCCATAGCTTTTTTAATATACTTTGTCAGCATAATATCTTCCTACTCTACAAACTCACCCATTCTTCCAAACTTCTCAAGACGTGTTTCAATTAATTTTTCCGGTTTTATTTTTACAAGCTGTTGAAGTTCTTCTTTTAACACTGATTTTAAATTTGCCGCAGCTTGCTGTTGATCTTTATGCGCCCCGCCTAGCGGTTCCGGAATAATTCTGTCAATTAATTTTTGTTCAAGAAGATCAGGCGAAGTTAATTTCAATGCTTCAGCAGCTTGTTCCTTATAATCCCAGCTTCTCCACAAAATGCTGGAACATGATTCGGGACTTATTACTGAGTACCAGCAATTCTCCAGCATTAATATTCTATCGCCGACTCCGATTCCCAAAGCTCCTCCGCTCGCTCCTTCGCCAATTATAACGACGATAATCGGAACTCTAAGCTTGCTCATTTCAAAAAGATTTTTTGCAATTGCTTCTGCTTGCCCGCGCTCTTCGGCTTCAAGTCCAGGATAAGCGCCGGGAGTATCGATCATTGTTATTACCGGTTTATTAAATTTCTCTGCAAGCTTCATTAAACGAAGAGCTTTTCTATAACCTTCCGGATTGGGCATTCCGAAATTTCGGTACAAGTTTGTTTTTGTGTCTCTTCCTTTTTGATGGCCGATAATCATTACTTTAAATTCATCAAGCTGAGCAAAACCTCCGACAATAGCTTTATCGTCTTTATAACCTCGATCGCCGTGAAGTTCAATAAAGTTACTTGTCATTAAATAAATATAATCCAAGGTATACGGTCTATCCGGATGGCGCGCCAATTGAACTCTTTGCCAGCGAGTAAGATCTTTATAGATTCCTTCCTTAAGTTCTCTAACCTTTTCTTCTATCTTGATAATTTCACCTTCAATATTCATTTTATCCGAAAGCCGTTTCATTTCTTCCAGCTTTGCTTCAAGTTCAACAATTGGTTTTTCAAAATCTAAAACTGTCTTTGCCATATTTTATTAAGCCCGATTTCCCCACATCTTGTTTAAAGTTTTTCCTAAAATTTCTAGATCAAGCCAGATATTTTGATTTTTTGCGTATAATATATCAAGTCTGTCATTATCTGTTGTTTCGTTATTTTCAATGTACCAAAAACCAGTAAGGCCTTTTTTACCTAAATACAATTTTTCATTCTTAACCGGGCTTTGCGGCCCTACAAAACTTAATCTTCCAGTTATTATCTGCGGAACCCTTAAAATAAATTTTCTGAATTCAGTTTGGTTCTTAGTCACCTTCACGATCAAATATATGAAAGGAAAGATAAAAATCAAAACAAAGGATGCTAGTACAAAATCAAATGATGATTTTAAAAATTTCATTAGCGGCTGAGAAATATTATAGTTTATTTCTATCAGAGGCATATCATCTAAAATTGAAACTGAAGTTTTGCCGACTAAAAAATCGAGGTTATTACCTACAAGTTTAAATTCTACATTTTCATTTTGACATGATGAAACTATCGCCATCATTTGATTATATGAAAGTTCTTCCGAGGAAAAAATTACTTCCCGGATTTTCCGTTCACTAATTACCTTCCTAATATTATCAACTGTCCCTATTATCTCAAATCCATTAATAATTTTACCTACATCTTTATTGGATTGGCCGATTAAACCGGATATTGAACGTAGGTCTGTCTGCTTAGCTTTTAATTTTTCTGCAAGAGTTACAGCGTGTGAATTACTTCCGACAATAATTGTTCGTTTATCTGTTAGTTCATCTTTATTCAAGCCGACTTTAAAAACAACCTTTAATAAAACTCTCCAGAAAGTTAACGTGAAAATGAGTATAAAATATGTGATTAATACTGTAGCTCTGCTGTATGCGTACTGCTTAAAGAAAAATGTTGAGGCAGAAAGAAGAATAAAGCTGATAAATATTGCCAGAAAATTTTTTAAAACCGACAGCGAATCTTTCTTATAAACACTTGAGATCGATGCAACAAACAAATGAAGCAATGCCGGAATTGTAAAAATTATTGGATAGCTGTTTGTCGGAAATCCATGCCATCCGCTAATTTTAACATAAAACTCATTCGCAAAATAAAGTGAAAGGTTAAAGATGAAAAAATCCAGACAGACAGATAGAATTATCAATTTCCGTCTGCCTAAAGAAGCAAAAAATTTTCTAAATGCAATTGCTAAATGAAGAATTATTTCTACTAGAAACGAACTTGATAAATGCTTCTTCACAAAAAGATTCATTGCATCGTAAAAGACTTTTGTTTCGTCAAGACTGCTTCGTTTTGTACTCTCACCTTTGTAATGAATTATTTGAGTCGAATGAACATAATAAACTTTGTACCCGGCTTTCTGAATCCGGTAGCATAAATCTAAATCTTCACCATACATAAAAAAGTCTTCATCAAAGCCGCCGGCTTTTTCGTAAACTTCCTTTCTCATCATCATAAAAGAGCCGGATATTGCATCTACTTCATAAGTTTGGTTTTCATCAAGATAAGTAAGATTATAGCGGGCAAAAATTCTACTCTTCGGAAACAATGAGCTTAAGCCTGTTACTTTGCAAAAAGAAGTCCAAGGTCCCGGGAAACTTCTTCTGCAAGCTAGTTGAATCGATCCATCCGGATTTAAAATTTTGCATCCCGCAATTCCAGCTTCAGGAGTTGATTCAAAAAAATTTATCATCTTCGGCAGCGTATCTTCTCTAAGCAATGTATCAGGATTTAATAGAAGAATATATTTCCCTTTTGCAGCCAGTAACCCTTGGTTATTAGCTTTTCCAAATCCTTTATTTGTGGAATTAACAATCAGTTTAATTCCGCCCTGAGGAAGAAATTTCTCTTTAATAAATTCAACACTGCCGTCATCGGAGGCATTATCAATTATAATTATCTCGTAAGAAATTCCGGCAGCCGATTTATTAATTGAATGCAGCAAGTTCTGAAGAAATTCTTTAACGTTATAATTGACTATGATGATTGATAAATCCAAATCAATACCCGGCTATTGAAGTCCAAAAATACTTCTGATTCTTAATTTCCAAACCATCACAACAGCTTCACGAACAATTTTTTTAGACATCTTCGAATGCCCCATTGTGCGGTCTACGAAGACAATCGGTATTTCGCCTATCTTAAATCCTTTTCTCCATGCTTTAAAAGTTATTTCAATCTGGAAAGCATAACCATTCGATTTTACTTTATCAAAATTTATTGACTCAAGAACTTTTCTCCTAAAACATTTGAATCCGCCGGTTGCATCTTTTATAGGCAAACCGGTAACAAACCTAGTATAATAATTTGCAAAATAGCTCAGCAAAAGTCTGCGCATTGGCCAATTTACTACGTTCACTCCTTTTACATACCGGCTTCCCAAAACAAGGTCATAAGTTTTTATAGCTTTCAAAAAATTTTTTATTTCTTTTGGATCATGCGAAAAATCAGCATCCATTTCAAAAATAAAATCATAATCATTTTTAAGAGCATACTTGAAACCTTCAGCATAAGCAGTGCCTAATCCCATTTTCTTTTCTCTTTTGATCAGCTTTACTCTTTCCGTAGTTTGGGAAAGTTCTTCAACAAAACTTCCGGTTCCGTCTGGAGAATTATCATCAACAATTAATATATCCAGATTATTCTTATACTTATTAAGAAGTTCCGGAATCATCAATTGGATGTTTTCCATCTCATTATAGGTTGGTATGATGACTAAAGATTTTTCTGCCATAATATTTTTTATAAATGATTAATAAATCTCAAATATAATCCGAGCTAAAGCCTTTAAATAAATTTTGAATTTTTCATTTTTAATTGTTACTCATAATGACCCTTACCGAGAAGCACAATAAAAACTGTTCTGAACAAAATTTTGAAATCCATTCTTAACGACATATTCTCGATGTAAAAAAGATCATATCTCAATTTTATTTTTACATCTTCAACTGTTTCATCATATTTGTGTTTTACTTGTGCCCAGCCGGTTATTCCGGGACGAACTTTTAATCTTCTCTTATAATATGGAATTTCATTTGAAAGCTTTTCAACAAAATACGGACGCTCAGGGCGCGGCCCGACAATGCTCATTTCACCTTTAAGCACATTAATCATTTGTGGAATTTCATCTATTCTGACCTTCCGTATAAATTTCCCAACCTTTGTTATTCTTGGATCGTCTTTTTGGGACCAAACCGGGCCGGTTAATTTTTCAGCGTCTTTTTTCATTGAACGAAATTTTATTATTCTGAATATTTTACCGTTTATTCCGCATCTATCCTGCAAAAAAAATATTCCGCCATTGCTCTCAATCCTTATTGCCGCCGATGTTATTAAGGAGATTGGTAAAGTGATAATTAATATTACAAATGAAACGGCAATATCTAACAAACGCTTTAACTTCTTTTCCCACTCAGGCATTAATTGCGGCATAATGTCAATTAGAGGGATGCCGTATATTTGCGTAGTTCTTGCCTGCCCGCTCAAAATTTCATAAAGATCAGGTACTATTTTTAATCCAACGTTTTTATTTTCACATTTTGCTATTATTTCAACCAGTGCATCGCGGTCATCTTTTTCCAAAGCGATAATCACTTCTTTAGCATTTTGCTGATCAATAATTTCTTGAAGATTTGCTATCGTCCCGATACTTTTAACACCAGAGTATTCTGAAATCGAATTTGAATTATTAATATTTACAAAGCCCGTAACATCCAAGCCCAGCGCAGGATGCTGTTTTAATTGATGATAAACATCTTTCGCTTTTTCATTAAAACCAATTATCAGTGCGTTCTTTCGTCCAAATCCTCTTATCAATAATTCTCTTTGCAAACTTCTAACCAAAAGTCTTCCGGTACCGACAAGAAATAGAAATAATCCCCAATAAATAAAGATTAAAATTCTTGTCGTTGAACCCACACCATGAATATAATCATCAATAAAAATGAGAAAGAACAAAATAAATATTCCAACGAAAGAAGCTTTGAAAAGAGTTGATAGTTCATCAAAGCGGGATGCAGCAAACCAGGTTCGATACATTCCAACAAAAGTAAAAATCACCAGCCAATAAAAATAAATTATAAACATAGGGAGGTAGAATTCCGGCATAGAAAGTAATTCAAACCAACCGGAGCTAACGCGAAGCTGATAATAAATAATCCATGCCAGGTTTATGGTAAAAAAATCTATTGCCAGGATAAATATTTTTTCTAGTTTTTTATTCAAAATGAATTTTAACGTTTTATAAATAATTTCTCTTAATAAAAAATAAGAAATTCTGGACTCTTTTTTTGATGAACGATGGTAAAAATGCAAACATATATTGTAAAAAATTTATGATAAATGCTTTTTTATAATTTGGGTATTTGGAGCGATACGCTTTAATTAACCTTAAAATCGTCTTAGCAGCTAGTTTCTGATTTCCAACGGATAAATTTTGACCGGCGTTCATATATAATGAAAAATATTCTTTGAAATTATAGAGTCTTCCGACTTGGCCAAATCTAAGCCATAAATCCCAATCTTCTACAAATCTATAATTTCTGTATCCGCCCAGTTTCAACGCTTCTTCTTTCCTGAACATTACCGTATTATGCCAGAAGGGATTTGCTAACAAGGCATGCCTTCTTATTTCTTCATCTTTGTTTCTTTTATAAAACTTAAATATTTCTTTTCTATTTCCATCAACCATCACCGCTCCACCGCCGACCAAGATATAATCTCTGTTTTGCTCCAGGAAATTTACTTGCTTGGTTAATTTAGCAGGATCATACCACTCATCATCATCATCTAGCCTAGCAATATATTTACCATCAGCAATGGAAATCCCGTAGTTTAAATAATCCGAAATGCCTTTATTACTACTTTTTTTTACAAAACAATACTGAATCCTTTTATCTTTTTCAGAGTACTTTTTTACTATATCTTCTGTATTGTCGGTGGACTCATTATCAACAATAATTAATTCCCAATCTTGGAATGTCTGTTTTAGAACACTTTCAATTGCCATTCCTAATGTGCCGGCTCGGTTGTAAGTAGGCATTACAATACTAACTTTTATATTATCCTTTTCTTCCATTAGCAGTAGAGGAATTATAGTTTTAAATTTTCTTTTATTGGCGGAATTATATCCCTAATTGGAGAAAATCTGAAATCTTGAAGAAGTCTCTTAAATTTGTATTCAGTTTTGTGCAGATTAGTATAGTGCCTTAGCCTATAATTGAGTTTTATATTTTTGATTCTAGGTTGCCAGGGATCAAACTCCCATGGATGGATATAAAAAAGATAATAGTCCTTTTTATTTAAAATTGAATTTATTCCTTTATTAAAAATATAATACGGGATAAACCTGAAATAAAATCCGCCTGCCCAAGGCAGTTTTAAATTCAATAATTCATAATAAGATAATTCAACTTGGAAAAAGTTTTTCTTTATTTCAAACACGGATGCATTCTTAACAGGAAAATTTTTAAGTTTGCCATACCTGTTATGCAATATAATTGGGAAAAGGCTGGAATCATATTTAAAATCTAATGAGCTTAAAATTTCTATTGCCGAATCAGTAATCGAAAAATTTGGTGCCCTATAACCTATTATTCTGTCACCGATAATATCTTCTAGTAGATTTTTTGCTGAAGAAACATCTTCATAAAATTTATCGGACGAAAGTGAATAAACAAGTTCATGATTATAACCATGGCAGGCAATTTCATGCCCTTGACTATAAATTTGTTTTATTAGTCCGGGATGTTTCTCAGCAATCCAGCCCAACACAAAAAATGTTGCTTTTGTATTTCTCTCATCTAATATTTTAAGGATTAAATATATATTCTTTTCAACTCTCGACTCGTATCTGGGCCAAGATTCCCTGTTTATTGCCTGCTTCAAGTTTTCTACTTGAAACCAATCTTCTACATCGACACTTAAGAGCGCTTTCATCTTAATTTGAGTCCTTTTGCTTTGAACCTCAATACATCTTCCTTATTTGGAAAAGAATTATACGTGGCCATTGTAGAATCATTTTTGATCAAGTCTATTTTTTTATTACCCAGCATATCAATCGCTTTCAAGAAAATTTCGGCGCTTATCTTTTTCGTCTTTTTTATTAAAGTATCTAACGATTCAATAGGATCTAGTTTAAATTCTTCCTGCAATAGTATTTCACCGTCGTCTAAATTTTCATTCATCTTGTGTATGGTAATCGCGCTGTAAGGTTCTTTATCATAATTATAAAGTGACCAAAAATTCGGCATCATACCTCTATTCTTAGGCAGCTTGGAAGTATGGATATTAAAACACCCAAGCTTTGGAAGTTCCAATATTCCTTTTTTAAATACCTGGCTTGCTGCTATCGAAAAAATAATATCTACCTCGAAACTTGAAAGAAAAACCAGGGATTCTTTAGCATTAATATTTTTTATTTTAATAATTCTTAAATCCTTCTTACGTAAAATATGTTCGACTGAAAAGATACCAGGAAATTTTCCATTAAAAACCTTAACAGCGATAAAGTTTAATAATTTATATACTACATACTTCGTTCCTAAAACAAAAAAAATAAATAAGCCGTAAAAATTCAGCATTTGTATAATCAATTTCTTAATTGATTTCTTGCCGAGCGGAGGCTGTATTATTATTCCAAGTAGTTCAAACTTCCGCGAAATGTCCTCTTTAAAAAGTTCCTTGAAAAATATAGGGATATAAAAAGGATCGTCTTGTGTAACTAATAATACTTTAAGCATTGTGTTTTAACAACTGAATAAGGCTCTTTTAATAAAATACAATTTCTTTACATTAAATTTAAAGCAGACTAATATAAATATATTAATTTTTTGCAAGTTATTAAAAAGCCTAATACTTATTGCTTAAATGAATTGAAAACCCCAACTAATCCTTCTACCGTATTGTTAGCGCTAAATTTCTTGGCCCTTTCAATCCCGAGGTTTTTCATATTATTATAAAAATCTTTGTCATCAATCAGTTTCAAAATATCTTCGGCAAACGCCTGATAGTTGTTGGCATCATGCAGTAGCCCCGCCGAATTAATAATTTCCGGTAGAGCAGTATTATTCGCTGCTATAACCGGCAAACCTGATTGCATAGCCTCCAAAGGAGGGACACCGAATCCTTCGTAAAATGACGGGAACAAAAAAGCAGACGAAATATTATAAAATTTTTTCAGCAGGAGATCGTCGACGTTTCTCAAATAAACAACATTCTCTCGTTTTTGTATCTCTTCGAGCAGTTTTTCTCCACCGAATCCAATCTTACCGACGAGGACAAATTTCACTCCGCGATTCTTTTTATTTAAAATGTCTGCAGTTTTTAATATACCTAAAATATTTTTTCTGTTTTCGATCATACCGACATATAACACGATATGTTCTGGAGAGCCGATCATTTCTTTGATCTTAATTTTTTCTTCATCCAAAATATCTATAGGATGAAATCCCTTATCCGTCGAATGGTAAATTACTTTTATTTTATTTTCATCAACCTTATAATATCTCAAGATATCCTGTTTGGAAAACTGGGAATTGGTTAATATAATTTCACTGCGTTTTACTGAAAAATAAGTAAAAAACTCAAGGTATTTTCTATATATTAACGGATGAAACGTTTTATCTACTTTGTATATAACATCGTGAAGGACCAGTATATACTTGACATTTTTTGACTTTATCAAAGGTGTTTGTTGGTTTACTGAAAAAAAAAGATCTATTTTATATTCTTTTAGGTATTTCGGAAGGATAAAATTAAGCCATATAGGTGCAAATAGTTTTTGAGGTAAAAAACTTTTTACCGTTTCAACATTAGTAAAATATTCGGTGTTAATATTTAGTTTTTCATATGTAAATAGAAAATATTTATTTTTTTTATCCACCGAAGGTAGTTCGTCTAATACCAATTTCAAGAATCGGCCTATTCCTGATATTTTTCGTTCTAATATTCTTGAGTCAATCCCAATGTTCATACTTCATGTCGTTTTAATAAATATAAAAAAGACCTTCAATTTTTGTTTTGGTTTTTGTCTATTTAAAGGGAAACTTTCTTTATTATATACATTGCTAATAAAGTAAATATTTAAAGTATGTTAATTTATTTTATAATAGCCTAAATCTAAAGCCTTCTTGCATAAATCAACTTATTCTAAAGACATAAAATAATCTCCGTCAAATTCCCATATTTTTCCAAAAAATCCTGCTTTTATAAATTTTGCGGCTCCTAGAATTCAATTAACATTTATCTTTTTGCATTTTTAATCTTTCCCATACTTTTTCAACAGTCTCGTTAAGTGATAAAAATTTGTTACTGTTTACTTGCGTATATATAGCTAGCGAAACCTAACACATCCCAAAAATCTCCTCCACCGATCTTCCGATTAATTAAAAACTTCAACGCCAATCTCAATGGGAATGTTAAAATCAAAAATTTATCTCTTCGGGTACCAGCACGAATAATCCTAAAATTATTTGACAATAAAACATTAGCAAGTTCTATAACGCTGTAAACACGAATATGTGTCAAATCATCACAAAAATTTAAGGTGCCATGCATCGAAGGTAGTGACAATGAACGCTCTGAAGGGAATTCTATATAAATTTGCCCCCCCTTTGTTACTTTATTTATTAATTGATTTATTACTTCTAATCCATTAGGAAGATGTTCAATGACATGAGCCATTACAACAACATTAAAAAAATTATCCGGTATAATATCCAGGGAATCTTTCGATAAATCAATCTTATAGTATTGTTCCATATTTGCTATGTCTTGAGTATCTGTCATGTAATTTTCCCGATCGACACCATAATAATGCCATTGTGGAAACCATTTTTTCGTAACTTTTGCTGAATGATTGCCACATCCCACATCTAAATAATTGATTGTTTTATTTTTATTCTCAGATTTTATTACTTTAAGTTTAAATGGCATAAAAAAAAATGGAACAATAATGTCTTTCATCAATTCACTCTCTGTTAAATAAATTCTGTAGCCTAGCTTGTTGTAAAACACCAAACAATTCAATTTAAATAATAAATTTAAATCATCAAATGTTATAATGTTTTATATACATCAAAATGCTTCTTAGCTATACTATCAAAATTATAAATTGAAATATCACCATAATTTAATTTTGCTTTTATAGAATTACTTTTCTTGTCAAAATCTGATAGTATTTCTATTAATTGTTCTTCATTCCCCAAATCAAATTCAAACATTTGGTTATTATGTCTCTTATTTAATGAAATACTTGTTGGAATTTTGGATATAATAAGCGGCGCATTCTGACTCATTGCTTCAATAATAGGGCTTCCAAATCCTTCATAAATTGATGGAAATATTACCGCTTTCGAATTTCGATAAAGAACCATAATATCTTCATCAGTAAGATAACCCAGTGTTATTATTTTCATTTTAGGGTCAATTAATTTTATAATATTTTTAGCCCCCCACCAATTTTGACCGCCTAATATAAGTTGGATATTATCTCCAATTGCTTTCTTCTGCTTTGCTTTAATGAAAGCTTTTATCAAGAATTCTAAGTTTTTTCTTTTCGAAATACTACCCAAGAAAAAAAAATAATTAAATTTGTCAATTCCGTTTTTTTCAATTACGTCGGAGAAAACCTCTCCTTTGAAAAAGACATCTCTTAATCCGGATTCACATGAAAAAATTTTTTGTTCATCTGCATTTGGAAAATAACTTAATATTTCCTCCTTCGTAAATTCAGATGGTGTAATTATAGCATCTGCTCTAGTTACTGAATTCTTAATCAAAGATTGATTGTATTTAATATAAATAGTTGGAACTGTATCTGGATATCTAAATACTCCAAGGTCATGAATTGTTACTACTTTTTTTGCTTTACCTGACAAGTAGGGAGTATTATAGTTCTGATAATGTATAATATCATAATTTTTATAAAATGCGTGAATATTCGTGAAACTTACATAAGCAAATTTCCTAAGTCCTCTGGGTATTATTTTTAAATACCAATAGTTTGTAATCTCACAATTACAATATGAATTTAGATGCAAGTAAATATTATGACCATGATGACCTATACCAGTTGATTGCGATGTATAAGTCAAGCCTTCGTCAATTAGTACTCTCATAATTAGCTCTATTGTTTCTCTGGCTTGCAATTAATGTAAATATAAAAATTAAACATGTATTAAAGAAAAAATGCAGTTGTCCAATTGGATTAATAAAAAATGAAAAAAGAATTAAAAATACACAGATCGCATAAAGAGATAATGAATGAATTGTTGGATTGATTCTAAAATTATAATATTGGGTTGAAACTAAAAAACCTAATCCGAATGAAATTATCGTTAATCCTAAAAGTCCGAAATCTCTATAAAAATCCCAGAACATTGTATATGTATTATAACCGCTATTTAAAAAAGGAGTGTCATTTAAATTTGCATAATCTTTAATCCAATGCTTCAATCCAGATAAGGATAATACAAAATTAAAAGTATAATAACCGTATGTGTAATTCATAACCTTTGTTACGGCTTTTGTAAAATTTTCAAGATTCATTACTACATACATATATGGTTCGGTAAAAACTGCATATTTCGGGCTAAATTTCATTTTAGAAAAGATATAGATATATCCAGTAAAATACTTGCTCATTCTAATATTTTGGATAGCATATATTATTGACGTCAATCCCACAGAAAAAAAGAGAACAGTTTTAAAATTGATTTTTCTGAAATAATAATAAAAAACTAAAGAAATAATTAACCAGAATATTAGATCATATCTTTGAAGTAGAGCGAAATATGTGGCAAAAGTTATTAAAAATATTATTGTTAAAATTATTTTTTTCGAATAGTCCTGTTTTATTAATAGCAAATACAATAAAACAAAATACATTATTGATGTTGAAGAATGCACAATAAGTCCAAAACCAAAAACGTCCATTTGAGTTCTTAATTCAGAAGGATGGTTAGATAAAAGAGGGACAAAACCTACTATTAAAATGACAACTGTATAAGAAATAATATATGCACTAAATAAAAGTAAAATTAATAGGAAAAATTTTTTTTTGTCCAATTTAGAATTGCTAATGATTACTCTAATTTCTTGAACGGATAATAATTTTTTTTTATAGTAAGATACGTAAACAGCAAAAGAACCTAGAAGAAATGATGCAATACTTATTAATAAAGTCATCCATCCATAAGAAGACCACGGGTGCTGAAATCTGCTAAATTTGAGATCCGCTAATCCTATTGCGAATGCCCATATTGCTATAAATACTCTGCTTGGAGAAAATATATCGGCATTCTTAAAAAAGAAGCTTATTATAACAATTGCAAGGATTAAGAAACATATAAATGATATCACCAACATCGATAAATTCTATATCTTTAATTTATATTGAGATAAAATGTTTGAAAAAGTATTACCTTTTCTGAAGATCAAATTTCTTTCTTCACTAGAATAACCGAACCTAATTAGAAATAATAAACAAACTATTGTTGAAATTGGAATTATAATAAATGGTTGAATTGTCCTCATGTTCCACAAGATGGTTGAAAATACTAATCCAATAATAATAGATATTATAAAAGGGAAATTCAGTGCCCATTTGCTGATAAACGAACCGGTTGAAATAATATATCCGACCCCTACAAAAAGATTTGTAATTAGCGAAATAATTGCAGCACCCATAGGTCCAAATTGTGGTATTGCAAAATAATTTAACACGAAGTTCAAAATGGTCCCAAATAAAACGATAAACATTCTTATTTTTTGCTTGTGAGAAGTTGTCAGCATTAAAGCATAACTTTCAACAAAAAATCTAACAAAAAGTATAATCGCAAATATTCTAAGAATCAGGATTGATGGTTCATAGTTCTTTATTGGATAAATTAAACTGATGATAAAATCTGAGTAAATAAAAAGAATAATTGATATAGGTATAACTAACATTGTTAATGTTTTATTTAGAAGTCCTCCGATTTTTATCCACAAAGCTTCATTTTCCGAATTTAGCCTTGATAATACCGGCAATAATGTATTTATCAAAATATCCGGTATAACTAGCGGCAATGCTATTAATTTGAAGGCTGCTTGATATATGCCGACATCTTTATCGCCTTTCCAAAAGGCCAATAACAAAGTATCAAGTTGAAAAAACAGATTGCCAAATATCAAATGTAATCCAAATATTAATACCTGATCTTTTATTTCTTTCCACTTTTTAAATGTTAAGCTAAATTTTATGTCCGGTAGAACTTTATAAGAAGTAAATATTGCAACTATAAAACCGACAAGCCGTGTAAATACAAAAGCTCCGGCAATAAATTCAATTCTTATTTTCAAAAAAAGGAATACAATTATAACCAGCAATAAAGAAATATTTACAATAAATGATACTCCTGTTTCGTAATGAAGTTTTTCAAATCCTTTATAAAGCGCATAAAGAAAATTTGTTAGTGTTGTTAGTACAACATAAAAGCTAAAAATTAGGATTAGCATTCTCGAGGTTGGACTAAAATTATTTATTAATGAAAGCATCCACATCGAAATAAGTGCAGCAAAAGAAAAAACTACTTTCAACGAAAAATAATTTTGGAAAATACTTTGTGCATCTTTTTTATTCTTTGCTATCTCGGTTGTTAATAAGATATCAAATCCGAAATCTGCAAATAATATAAAAATTGTGGCTATAGTATGTGCAGTTGTAAATTGACCGAAAACATTGGGTCCATAGTGTGAACCGATAATCCAAAATACTATTACGTTAACTATAAGTCTTGAGGATATTGAAAGAAAAGAAAAAAGAGAATTCCTACGAATTCTCGCTGCTTCGTGCATCAGGATTTCTCCTTTTTCTTTATCCCAAATTTTGCAAGATCTGATTTTAATGCTGATGTAATAAATGAGTGTTTATTCGGAGATGTTGTTTTTATTTTATTATTAAATTCTTTTACGAATACGATAAAAAATCCTAACAAAATTGAAATTACAAATGAAATTAGTGCATATAATGACCCCTTCGGTTTAGATTTTCTATCTGCAGGTGTAGCTTTATCAAGTATCAATACAGATGGAGTATTCCGCGCTTCCTCTACTTTAGCCTGCTCATACATTGGTTGAACAAATTCCAAAATTTTATATTGAATTTCTAAATCTTTATAAATCTTTAAATACTTATATGCCAGTTCCGGAGCCTGCTTAAAAGGAATTAAAAGGTTTACATCTTTTGAATTACCATTACCGGCATTTAAGCTATTAATTTTCTTCTGTATTTCCTGAACTTCAATTTGTGCATTTGATGTTAAAGGACTTTTCTCCCCGTATGTCCTTTTCAAAACATTAAATGCAATTTCCTTTTGTGCAAGTTCGCCATAAATTGTTGACATAGCTTTAACTGTGGCTTCTATCTGCTGCGGAACCGCTACCACCCCATATTTCTGCTGGAAATCTTTCATATCACTTTCTAAGTGATTGATATCATTTACATTTTGTAAATATCTTTTTTCAATAAACTCACGATTTGCTTTTGCATTTGTAATGGAAATCCTTGTGTTGATTTCATTTAATTTAGCAATCATATAGTTTGCAATATCAGCAGCTTTTTGAGCGCTTTTATCGTAAACCGTAATTGTTAAATCGCCTTCATCTTGAACTTCCATGTCTAAATTAGAAAGGAATGCTTTCACTACTTTTTCGTGATAAGTATTTTCTAGATCATATTCCTTGATAAGATCAAATCTATTAATAACGTCATCGATCATTGTAGCACTCTTTAAGATTGCCATATATTTATCAAACTCGGTGTTTCCAGTTAATGCAGCCAATCCCTTTGATGGAGTAAAATTCTTAACTAAAGAAGACAAGCCGCTAAATGCACTAAGAAAATCAGTATTCTCAGCAGGTAAGACCGATGTGGTAGATTTATACCATTTCGGAGCTAATAGTGCATATGTCGTAGCACCGACTGTAATGATAAATACGAACCAAAACAAAAACCATCTATATTTAACAGTTACTGTTAAAAATTCTACAAAAGAATTTCCAACAGTGCTTTGAATAGAAATATGTTCGTTACTTTCGGATTTGTCTGTTTCCATGATCACCTAAATATTTAATTGATAATCTATTTTTTAATAATTGATTTTTTACGCTTAATCCTATATTCAAATTCAAATTAAATTTGTAAAAGTTTTTACTGATTAGAAAAATTTTATAACCTTTTTGAAAAGCAAAGTTAATATTTTTACATATGCTAAAACAACATTTTTTTTATATCTGTAATTAAAATTGGATTAATTCTTTACTAAAACCAAACCATTGCAACTTGATCTTACAAAAGTAATCTATTAATGAGATGGATTTTTAAAAGGAGAAGTAAATTCAAGCGAATTTTATTTAATATTCTATTATGGGAATCTTGTTCTGAATAGACTTGATTATTTAAGGGCACCTCTAAAAACTACATTTCTGGATGCGGCGATTTGATAAAACATCTCCCATGGTTCTCTTAAAACCAAAATTTATCCCTTAGTTTTATTGAATGCTGCTATTAAACGGTTTGTAAAGAAAGATTCTTTGACAATGTCATAGATTTTAACGCTTCCGGGCATAGCTATTCCATGGCAACAACTATTTTCAACTGAACACAACGACAAATATTGTATGTCAGATTCATCATACCAATTTTTGCTCTGGCT